>JAQBWV010000330.1 GCA_027624335.1 Planctomycetota bacterium | reverse complement strand
TAGGAATAACTCCTTCAGCAACAGACTCGGCGACAGCATCAGCGACAGCCTTCTGAGCTGGACCGAACATCTGGACGGCCTGCTTGGCACCTTTGATCGTCACTTTGGTGATCATGACGGTGGCTGGTTTGACAGCCAGGTTTGGCTCAAGAACGGCCAGCAGGTTGCTGTGTCCGGCCTTCTGGTCAGCCAGTGAGTTGGCGAATGCCGTTCCAACGGGACCATTTTTATCACCGATCATAAGATCGATATGAGCGACTTCGTTTCCGTCTCCGACCAGCGCTTCACCGATGAACAACGACATGCGTTTCTCCTGTTGTCTGACTCTGGTTCCTGTAAAGTTCCGCGACGGCGTCTGATGAAACGAAACGACCGGCCAGAACATGACGGCTGACATCGCCATCTGAAAGTCTGAATGGAAGCGGCAGCCGTACTGACCGCCAGCTCCGAGTTGATGTGAGGTATCATTGGATTTGGCCACCCCCCTGACAAGCGTCCGGCCAACTCGTCTGCCGAATTTCGCAAAGACGGCCAACCGCCAGTGTTTGCTAGAATTCTTAACGAATCCGACAAATGCTCGATCCAGAACCACTAATCATCGTCGGGTCGAGTGTCAGAGCGGTTGCACAGTCAGCGGCTCACGCCGGTTTCAGCCCGTGGTGCATCGACCAGTTTGGTGATCGAGACCTGATTGAAATCGCTACGGACGTGCGAACGGTCGCCGAGTGGCCAGCCGGGATTGAGTCAGCATTCATGGACGCTCCGAACGCCAACTGGCTTTACACCGGGGCTTTGGAAAACGAACCCGCACTCGTCGCACGCCTGTTGCAATCGCGACAGCTTCTCGGCTGCGGCCCGGACGTGCTGAGATGCATCCGGGATCCAAGGTGGCTTGCTGGCACGCTGGTTAAAGCGTCACTCCCGAGCCTGCCAGTCGTCGTGTCAACAACGGATTTCGAAACGACGTTCTCAGGCGATCCGGTCAACCCCACCGCTCATTCCGCTGAACAATGGATCTTGAAACCGCAGGCCAGCGCGGCTGGAATCAGGATTTGCGATTTCGAACCGGACGGTGCGGCACCACCCGATCTGGATCGGTACTTTCTGCAGAAGCGAGCGACCGGTCGAAGCCTTTCGGGGCTATACCTCGGATCCGAAGGGGCGGTTCAGCTAGTGGGAATGTGCGAGCAATTGTGCCGCGGACCTGCAGCCAGAGCGAGCTGCTTCGTTTACGCTGGCTCGCTGGGGCCTCTATCGTCTGACGACATTCCGCAACGGGCGTTCCACCAGGCTCAGCAGATTGGGTCGGCCATCTCCAACTGGCTGGGAGCCGAGGGGACACACTTTAAGGGTCTGTTCGGCATCGATTTTATCCTCGACGAGAACTGCGGCGATTTGTGGACACTCGAAGTCAATCCTCGCTATCCGGCATCGGCCGAGTTGTACGAACGGGCTTTCGGTTGGCCGATGATCAGATGGCACGTGGATCTCTGCCGGCGCTCAACGTTGCCGTCCGCAACGTATCTGAAACAAGTCGGTGCCGGAGAATACAGCCGCAAGCACGGCAAGCTGATCGTGTATGCGGAACGCGACTTCGTGACTCCGGAGATCGTGCCGCTCGTCGAGCGTCTCTCACAGAACGGTCCCGCAGAAACCAACGTCGAAATTTCGGACATTCCGCAACTCGAAACTCGCATCCGGAAAGACGAGCCGATCTGCACCCTGGTCACTGCTCAAGAGAATCTCTCGACCTGCCATGAAGTGCTGATCGCCGCCTCGCGCGAACTGCTGGCGGCGATCGATGCGACCGTCGATTGATTTCGAAACATTTTCTCGCGGACGCAATCTTTTTGTCATCTCATTCGGCAGATTTTTGTCATTTCATTCGGCCGAAAAGAAAAGCCACTGATCGGCACGGATTTTCACGAATGGAGCCAGAAGACACTCCGATCATCCGTGTTAATCCGTGCCGATCCGTGGCTCGAATATTTGCCGAGATCGAAGAAACCTATTTCAGTACTACAGCAAGAGCCTCTTCGTTGAAACCGACGATCAGCTTTTTACCGACGCGCAGCACTGGCGCGCGGAGCGTTCCCGACCGGCCGAGAATCAAGCCCGCGACTTCGTCTTCGTCGTAGACTTTCTTCAGATCGAAGTGGACGAGTTTCCTGCCTCGTCCCACATAAAGTTCCTGCATCCCGTCCAGCAGCTTGAGCGCGTCGCCGCGTTCGTAACTGACTTTGCGTGCGTTGATCTCCTCGACCGTGTCGACACTGTTCTTCGCAAGAAACTCCTGCGTTTTTTGGCAGGATGTTCAGCCAGGTCGGTGGTAGCTCCAGTCAATCTTCGGCATCGTCTTTCTCCCTTAAATGTGTGCTGAAAGGAACTCGTGTGAATGCGGTGGCATGGGGCGAGCTTGCGAGTCCCCACAACTGCCCGTCGTCATTCCCGCGCAGGCGGGGAACCCGTTCTGCGAATGCGGCTGAATTCCCGCCTCCGCAGGAATGACTTGATTGAGATTCAGAAATTCAATTCGACTCCCGTCCTGAATTCTCTTCAGAAATTACGTGCTCGACACGACTGACGACTCGCCCCTGTCCGAGGTAAGTCAGCATTGAATCGCCAGCTTTGAGGTCTTTGGCGTTCCGAACCAAGGAGCCGCGTTGAATGTTCGATAAACCTTTGTCGGATTGTCCGCCAGCTTCGCAGCCGTAAGTCACTGAGTAGCCTCGCGCCAGAACTCCCAGCGGACTAAGCGAATTCAGCGTCGCCGACAACTGAGCGACTTCCTGTCTGGAACGCTCGACTCGGCGGCGGGCAACAGCGTTCAGACGGTCGCTCAGATCATCAACGCCTTCGCCCAGTTGCCGGACTCGTTGCAGAGGATTCGCGAAGACTCGCCTGGAAGCCAGCGAGTCCAGCTGCGAACGTGCATGTACGGCTCGCTGAGTCAGCGACTTCTTGAGCCGCTCCCGAAAGTCGCCGAGCCCTGCGATCAGTTCGGCTCGATGCGGGACGACGAATTCGCCGGCCTCGCTGGGTGTCAACGCTCGCCGGTCGGCGACGAGGTCCGCGATGGTGACGTCGATTTCGTGCCCGACCGCGCTGATGACGGGCACCTGGCACGCCGCGATCGCTCGCGCGACGACTTCCTCGTTGAACGCCCACAGGTCTTCCAGGCTTCCGCCACCTCGGCCTGTGATCACTACATCGACACCCGGAATCAAGTGGACGATTCGCAACGCGGCCGCGATTTCCGGAGCGGCGCTGGAGCCCTGAACTGCCACCGGGACAACGACAATGTTCGCGTTGGGCCAACGGCGTGTAATGACCTGAATCATGTCCTTTACGGCAGCGCTGGTTGGACTGGTCACCAGAGCGATGCGTTTCGGAATCTCCGGGATCGGTCGCTTGCGAGCCGGATCGAACAGCCCGGCAGCTTCCAGCTTCTCCTTCAGTTGCCGCAACGCCAGTTCAAGTGCTCCCATTCCTTGCGGAAATGCTTTTTGAATGATGAGCTGATAACTACCTCGCGCGGCGTATACCTCGACTCGTCCGACGGCGACGATTTCCAATCCGTCGCGTAGCTCGAATCCCAACCGGGCCGCCGTCGTCCGCCACACCACTGCCGAGATCTGAGCTGCGTCGTCCTTCAGTGTAAAGTAGACATGCCCGGAACTGGCCGGGCGGCAATTGGAAACTTCGCCGCCTACCCATTGGCCGGACAGGTTACCCTCGATCAGCTCTTTGACCTCGCGGGTCAGCTCCGAAACGGACTTGACGTTCTGAGTGGTGCCGATCGGAGCCGCATGTTGCGCAGAGCTGGAATTGCCGTACGACATTTGAGTCAGTCTCCCGTCGCAACGGCTCGAACGTAGCGGATGGCTCGAGCCATGTCGCCAGCTTTGTCGTCGCCGGACGATCGTGTCGCGACCAGCCAGCCGCGGAACGCACCTTCTTCCAGCAGAGCCAGCAGCTCGTCCCATACGACTTCTCCGCGGCCCACCGGAACTTCAACTCCCTGACCGTCGACATCCCGCAGCCCGTCGCGAATCTGAACGGACAGCACTCGGTCATAGAACGCGCGGAAAGTTTCGACCGGATCGCAACTGCTCATGATCAGGCCGGCCGGGTCCAGGTTCAGGCCAATTGGTCCTTCTGTAATATTGCTGAACAATCCGCGGAGACCGTCAACCGAATCGTTCGTGGGCGTGATGGCAAACGTCGCGCCGACTCGATTGGCGTGACGGGCAATGTCGTTCAGCACATCACACAGCACTTTGTAAGCAGGCAACTCGGGATCGTCCGGAATTCGGCCAATGCGACCAACGACAACGGTCACGCCCATTGAATAAGCAAATTCAAGGGCCTTCTTGAGGCCTGCAATGCGGGAATCGAGCGCCTCGGAATCGTGAAACGCTCGCCGTGTTGGATATTCAAAAGACGCCAGTTCCAGATGGTGTTCGCCGAGTTGCCGAATCAGATGTCGGCGGCCAGTCTCAGACAACTCCGTCGGCTTCAGTTCGTTGCGAACGTCAAATTGAACTCCGGTTGCTCCCAGCGAAGCGGCGGTGTCGATGGCTTCCCGGATTGGCAGTGAAAGATAACGAGTGGCAGCGGCGAATCTGAGAGCGGGCATCGGTGGGCAATCTTCCTTCGTAGGACGCGAGGGCACATTATTTGAGGTTGTTTACCCACCTTGCGGCAGGATTCAAGCCAGCGGCGTCTGATGGTGTGAACGGCGATCACGTTGAAGTCAGCCGTCCGCTGGTCTGAGCTCGACTTCTCGCCCTCGGGCCAAACTGGTAGTTTGCCGCCATCTGGCCTCGTCATGCGGCTCGGCCCTGCCAACGTGTCTGCCCCGACACCCGTGTTACCCTAAAGAACCATCCAATGACCGACTTCAACGATAGCTTTCAGCTTAACTGGCACGGCAACACCGTCGTCATCACTCCCGCCAGCGATATTGAGAATCTGAAGTGGGATCTCATCGAACAGGCTGCAGAAATCGTGATGGGCCCGATCGGCGAACAGGAAGTCCCGATTGTGGTGTTCGACCTGAGCGAGGTGAGTTATTTCGGCTCTGTATTTCTCGCGCTACTTTTGCGGTGCCATAAACTTGTGAAGACTCGCGGCGGAGAACTCGTCCTTTGTGGAGCCAGCCAGCTGGCACTTGAGCTGCTGCACATCACCGCTCTGGACACGCTGTGGGCAATTTATGAAACGAAGGAAGCAGCGTTGGAAGCGGTCCGCGCGTAGCACCCGGCCAGACGGAAGGCCGGAACGAAAATCGGAATGAGGGGCTCTCATGGATGAAGATGACGATCCGGAAATCCCGAACGGCAAGCCGAACACGGATGCAGCGGACAACCCGACCCCGATCGAAGGTGTGGCGAACGGACCTGACGATGGCGACGACCAACAGTCGACTCGCGATCGACTATCCACCCGGCGTCTGTTGGACGAAATGCGTGGCACCATCGATCGACTCGAAAAAGATGACGCCACTCGTGGAGACCTCAAACTCATCAGTCGCACACTTCGGGAACTTCGACATTCATTCCGTGTTTTTTCAGAATTCCGCCATCACCGCAAAGTCACCGTCTTCGGTTCTGCGCGGACGCAACCGGATGAAGGGGCGTATCAGCATTCGGTCCTGTTCGGGAAGGTCATGGCGGAATCCGGCTGGTATGTCCTGACGGGAGCCGGTGGCGGGATCATGGAAGGGGCTCACGTCGGCGCGGGCCGCGAGATGTCGATGGGCGTCAACATTATTCTGCCGTTCGAACAGGAAGCGAATCACATCATCGCCGGCGATCGCAAACTCGTGAATCTGAAATACTTCTTCACGCGAAAGCTGCTGTTCGTCAAGGAAGTCCATGCGATTGCACTGTTTGCCGGCGGCTTCGGAACGCAGGACGAAGGCTTCGAAGCGCTGACACTCATTCAAACCGGCAAGCGGGACATGATGCCAATAGTCTGCATTGATGAACCCGGTGGTTCATACTGGAAGGAGTGGAAGCAGTTCATCGAACGACAGCTTCTAGGCAACGGACTGATCTCGCCGGACGACATGTCGCTTTTTCTGGTAACAGAAAATCTCGAAGAGGCCTACGACGAGATCATGAACTTCTATCTCGTTTATGACAGTATGCGCTACATCCGCGATCGGCTGGTGCTTCGCATTCGGGTTG
>JAQBWV010000329.1 GCA_027624335.1 Planctomycetota bacterium | reverse complement strand
ACCCTCGACGTCAGCGACTGCTGATGCCAGACCGACTTCACGTATCTGTGAGCTGCCCCGTTTCCGAACCAGCAGTTTGACATTCGTCAGGATAAACTCACCGGTCGCACTGAATGAGTACTTGCCATCGGTGTGCGACGCGTGAGGGAAGACTTCCAGCCTGAGCCCCGAGATTCGGCTCAGCTCAGTCGAAGACACTGTGACCACAAAGTCGTCCTGAGGAAGATCGGCCGGTGACGACTCGATGATCCCATCCGAACCCAGTTTCAGCTGATAGCCGTCGGTGGATGACAACTGTGCGGGAGCGATCGTAGTCCACGGCCGAAAACCATCCTCGCCCCTTGCAAGCTGTTCGATGAGCCAGGGGCGGAAATCCGTTTCCGCCTGCTTCTGCACCTCCGACAGCGCGGCTTCCGTCTGCTTGACCAGCGCCGACGCCTCGTCAACAGAATGTTGAGCGTGCGGTGACTTGTACTTGAGGTACGGCTTCGCACCACTTCGAGCCGCACCCGTTTCGTCGATGCTGTTGAAGTAGGCTGTCAGGCTGTAATAGTCCCGTTGTGATACGGGGTCGAACTTGTGGTCGTGACACTGCGTGCAACCAAGCGTCAGCCCGAGAAACAGCGTGCCTGTCGTGTTGACTCGGTCGAGTACGTAGTCGACTCGGGACTCTTCCGGGTCACGACCGCCTTCTCCGTTATTCATGTGGTTGCGATGAAAGCACGTCGCCAGTGTCTGCTCAGGCGTGGCGTTCGGCAGAAGATCGCCGGCGAACTGCTCAATCGTGAATTCGTCGAACGGTTTGTTCTGGTTGAAACAGTCGACCACCCAGTCGCGCCACGGCCAGTTCGTGCGTGTTGAGTCGGACTGAAATCCATCGGTGTCGCTGTACCGAGCTCCGTCCAACCACCACATCGCCATCCGCTCGCCGAAATGCGGAGAAGCCAGCAGCCGTGCGATCAGATCGTCCCAGTCTTTCTCCGTCGGCGACGGCGGAACTTTCCCAACAAGCTCCACGTCGGGCGGCAAGCCGGTCAGATCAAACGAAAGCCGCCGAATCAGCGTGTGAATTGCCGCTTGCTTTGACAGACTACGCTTCTTCTCCATGAGTTGCTTTTCGACGTAGAAATCGATCGGGTTCTCCACGTCAGGTGGAACGGACCCACGTCCTGGTTTGACAAACGCCCAATGCTCGCCCCACTGAGCTCCCTGACGAATCCATTCTTTGAGCGTCTCGACCGACTTCCTGTCCAGCGGCTTCCTGTGCGAGTCGAGTGGTGGCATGACAGTGTCGCGGTCGGTCGAGGTCACTCGCTTAATGAGAGCACTCTCGTCCGGCTTACCCGGAACGATGACCGTGTAACCACCTCGGTCCTCGGTGGCAGCGTCGCGTTGATCGAGACGTAAGTCACCCTTGCGAGTCCCCTTGTCGAAGCCGTGGCACGCGAAGCAGTTGTCTGAAATGATCGGCCTGACGTCACGATTAAAGTCGATCTCGCCCGCAACCGTTGTGCGCACGCTCGCCGTAGCTATCAACACAACGAACAAGAACGAATGAAACTTCATCACGGATGGAGCGTTCCCTAACTGATGATTTCTTTAACAACTCGACCTTCTTCGGTCGGGCCGATCAGCCGCTGGTTAAGCCCTTCATAGGCGAAACTGAATCGGTGAGGATCGATTCCGATCTGGTGCAGAATTGTTGCCTGCAAGTCGCGAATACTCATCGGATTCTCGCTGATGTAGTAGCCAATGTCGTCCGTACTGCCGAACGAACCCGGTTTGATCCCGCCCCCCGCCATCCACATCGTAAACGCGTGGGGATGGTGGTCGCGGCCAATGAATCCCTTCTTCAGCTCCTTGTGGACATTGTTCTGCATCATCGGCGTTCGCCCGAATTCGCCGCCCCACACAATAAGAGTTTCGTCAAACAGGCCTCGTTGCTTCAAATCCTTGACGAGTCCCGCGATCGCCCGGTCAATCTGTTGGCACTTGATGGGCAGCGTTTCATCGACCGACTCGCCAGGTGACGAACCGTGATGGTCCCAGCCCCAATCGTAGAGCTGCACGAACCGCACGCCATTCTCGACAAGCCGTCGTGCGAGCAAACAATTGTTGGCGAACGTAGGATCGTTTCCTTTGTAGAGGACTCGCGGGTCCGCCGCATTTTCCGATTCAGAAACGTGCCCTGGCTGCGCTCCGTAGAGTTCCAGAATGTGCTTCGGTTCTTTGCCGATGTCCATGACTTCGGGCACCGACATCTGCATCCGAAACGCCAGTTCGTACTGTGATATTCGAGTCAGCGTTTCGGGATCGCCGATATTCTGATGCTCAAACGTGTTGAGGTCTTTGAGTGCGTCGAGCGTCTTGCGTCGGGCTCCGCGACTCATGCCGGACGGATTCGACAGGTACAGAATCGGATCGCCGCCGTCAGTGCGACATTGAATTCCCTGGTAGACTGTCGGCAGAAAACCTGAACCCCACAGCGATTTCCCGGCACTCGGGGTTTTGCCACCCGATGCGAGCACCACAAAGCCCGGCAGGTTTTCGTTTTCGCTGCCCAGACCGTAATTCACCCACGAACCGATCGACGGATAACCAAGCCGAGGGTTCCCGGTTTGCAGCAACAACTGAGCTGGCGAGTGGTTGAACTGCTCGGTGTGTATCGACCGAATCACGCACACGTCGTC
Organism: Planctomycetota bacterium; assembly: GCA_027624335.1. Lineage (GTDB taxonomy): Bacteria > Planctomycetota > Planctomycetia > Planctomycetales > Planctomycetaceae > JABMPE01. The sequence goes on along the minus strand of JAQBWV010000329.1, from coordinate 3,532 downwards.
GCTGATCGACGCCAGACCGGGCAGCAGTTCGCTCAAAGTCTGGCCGGTTTCGCCGTGCTGCCGATACTTGAACTGCGGCCCCAGCATCTTTGGAGTGCCCTTGATAAAGGCGAACCGCTTGCCTTCGAGATACTCCTTCGGGCATTCCTGTCCATGAAACTTCGTCAGCGCTGGCTTGTCTTCGAACAGTTCCAACTGCGACGGCGAGCCAGCCATGTGCAGATAGATGATCGATTTCGCTGTGGCGGGGATTCGGTAATCGCCCGCTGCGGCCTTCCCGTCTCTGGCCAGCAAAGACTGCAGAGCCAATGCACCAAAGCCAAGCCCCGTCTGCCCGAAGAAATGCCGGCGAGTGACCGCTTGTTTCTGCCGCTGAGGAATCGGAAGTTCCATCGTGATCTACTTTCAACAAGCCATGTTTCGAAAAGCGTACTCAGAATCGATCAGGTCACTCCGTAGGTCAGGCTCCCCCTGACGAAGTCGTGACGTGGGACCAGTAGCCGAATGGCATAGCCGCACGTCATGGCTTCATCAACGCCTCATCCAGATTGAGCAGAACGTTCGCGACAGCGATCAACGCGGCGTCGCCGGTTTCAAGTCTGGCTGCCTGCAACAACCGGTTCGCAACTTCGGAACCGGTCGGCAGGTCTGAAGACAGCGATTCGTAAAGAGCGACCAGACGAACGACTTCTTCCTCCGACGGCGGGCGAGTCAGCGTCAGCCGAAAGCCGCGCCGAATCCTGGCAGCCAGATCGCCAGCGACCATGCTCATTTGTCCGGACAACGCACCAGCGGCTTCGACGAAAGCTGGGTCGTTCAACGTGACCAAAGCCTGCAGAGGAGTGTTTGTTCGAACTCGCCGAATCTGACAAACCTCGCCGCTGCCTGCATCAAACGTAGTCATCGCCGGATAAGGACTTGTCCGTTTCCAGTAGGTATAAAGACCTCGTCGATAGCGGTCTTCGCCGGTCGCGTCCTGCCATTTCAAAGCATTGTACGTCGACTTCCAGACTCCATCAGGCTGTGGAGGCATCACTGAAGGGCCGCCCACCTTGTGTGTCAGCAATCCGCACACGGCCAATGCCTGGTCTCTGACCGTCTCTGCCGACAATCGAAATCGCGGCCCTCGACTCAGCAGGATGTTTCGAGGGTCCTTTGCCAGTTTTTCCTGGGTCACCACCGCCGACTGCTGATACGTCGCCGAGAGCACCACCGTGCGAATCAGCTGTTTGATCGACCAGCCATTCTCGCGAAAATCAACAGCCAGCCAGTCGAGCAGTTCCGGGTGCGACGGCGTCATTCCCTGAGTGCCGAAATCCTCTTCGGTTTCGACCAGCCCGATCCCGAACAATCTCGCCCACACGCGATTCACCATAACTCGCGACGTGAGCGGGTTTTCCTCCTGCGTGATCCACCTTGCGACTTCGAGACGACTGGCTGTTGCGACTTCACTCGGCGAACCGAACAACCGTAGAACTGCCGGCTGAACCACATCGCCCGGATCAAGAAAGTTCCCACGTTGATGCATGCGGGTTTCTCGCCGTTTCCCTTCAGCCAGTTCCCGCATTACCGGAGTCTTTGTGACCGAGTTTCTCAGTTCAGTCAGCGATTTCTGCTGCGTCTTGATCGTCGCCTCGGTGGCATCGTCCGGCGTCGATTTCTGTTTCTCCTGAAGCGACTTGATATCGGCTTCCAATTTGGTGATCTGCTCAGTCTGCTCCGAAGTTGGCAGCGGCAGAACCGGAAAATCGTCGGAACGGTCCGCGTCTTCCGTCTGATTGAAATATGCGTAGAACGAATAGTAGTCGTGCTGACTGATCGGGTCGTACTTGTGCGAGTGGCACTTGGCACAACCCATTGTCAGCCCCATCCAGACCTGCATGGTTGTGTCGACTCGATCCTTGACCGCGGCGATGCGGAACTCTTCGTTGTCCGTACCACCTTCGTCGTTCGTCATCGTGTTTCGATGAAAGGCCGTCGCGAGTTTCTGCTCGTCGGTTGCCTCCGGAAGAAGATCACCAGCCAACTGCTCGATCGTAAACTGATCGTAAGACATGTCCTTATTCAGAGCGGTGACAACCCAGTCGCGAAACTTCCAGATGTCGCGGTGTCGGTCCTTCTCGTACCCCTTGGTGTCGGCATAACGAGCCAGGTCCAGCCACATCCTGGCCCAGTGCTCTCCGTACGCGTCGGAAGCCAGCAGCCGATCGACGACTTTCTCAAACGCTCCGTCGCTGGAGTCAGCAACAAAGGCATCAGCTTCCTCCGGAGTCGGAGGCAGACCGGTCAGGTCGAGCGACACTCGCCGGATCAACCGGTAACGATCAGCCTGCGCCGACGGAGTCAGCTTTTCAGCTTCCAGTCTTGCCAGTACGAAGTGATCAATGGCGTGCCTGGGCCAGTCGAACTGTTTGACCGGCGGCAATTCGCCCTTCGTCGGTCGAGAAAACGACCAGTGAACTTTGTATTCGCCGCCTTCCGCGATCCAGTTGCGCAGCAACTTCTTCTCACCACCCGACAATTCATGTCCACTGTCCGGCGGCGGCATCACCACTTCAGAGTCGACACTTTCGACACGTCGAATCAATTCGCTCGTGTCCGGTTTTCCAGGAACCACGGCACGATGCCCCTGCAAATCCGCCGTCGCACCAGCCAGAGTATCGAGTCGCAACTCACTTTTGCGCGAACCTTCATCAGGCCCGTGACAGGCGAAACAGTTCTTCGCCAGCAACGGCCTGATGTCCCGGTTAAAACTGACCGGCTGCTCCGCTGATACCGCTACCGTAGACGCACCAGCCATCAAGACAGCAATGCAGAGTTGACTAAAGGTTTTCTCCACCAAACTACTCTCCTACCCGATCCGGAACCACTGACATTCCGTCTTCAGACAACTGGCGCGGGTATTACGGAACCAACTGCCAGAGTGGGATTGTAACACCTTCGCGAAATCAGCAAGTGTCGCCGCGCACGTCATGTTTCAGTCGCGGCGTAGCGAGTTTCTCATCCAGCCAGCGTTTGAACTCGTTCTATCGCTGCCTGCTCCAATGAACGTAAGCCGGAAACAGGTGGAACAAGGGGCGGCCGAGTTCCGTCGCCGTGTCTTCTTTCCATAGTTACATGACTGCAGGTTGACGTAGCAACACGATGGCATGGTAAACTCCTTGTCGGCAGTTCGATCCAGTGTTTTGTGCGAGTCTCCCCATGCCACTTCGATGTCACAGGAACTGTCAGGGGCCACAGGATCGCCGCTTCTGGCTTAAAGTCGGCGGGTTGAGCCTGGGTGCGCTGACAACGGGAGTGGCTCCCCGCGTGGCGCAGTTGCTGGCGGCTGAGGCTACTGCGGGTGTGAGCGGCGAGGTCGATCCAAAATTCTCAGTGATCCTCTTCTGGGCAAATGGGGGACCGAGTCATCTCGATCTGTTCGATTTGAAACCGGAAGCTCCCGCCGAGTATCGCGGCCCGTTTCGTCCAATCGCCACGAGCGTGCCGGGTGTCGAGATCACCGAAGAACTGCCGTTGCTGTCAGGCATGG
>JAQBWV010000042.1 GCA_027624335.1 Planctomycetota bacterium | reverse complement strand
AACGACTGGTTTCCCGCCTGCGCGGGAATGACGCAGTCTGAAATCGGGAAGTTAATCCCGACATGTTCCTAAGCGCGCTGAGCGCATCATTCGTGGCAGTTTCCCGGTTCTACTTGGTTGTGGCAAACCAGTCACGCTGGGTCGTCGAACATTGCTGGGTTGAAATCACGGCAGGGCCACTCCGAGGATGTGCCTCGGCGTTGAATTGAAGTAAGGTTTTCAAAAGGTGGACGACTGGATGGCAGGCATGAGCAAATACGACGCACGCATCGAGCAGCTTGTGGTCGAGACAACAACGCTGTGGGACCCAAGTGTGGGTCAGCTGGACGCTGCTGATCGACGCTGGCTTTCAAGTGCAGTTCATCAGGCACCGGAACTGGCCTCGAAGATCCAGTACGAACGAGCCCACACGGGCTTCACGCGAGAAATTACAGTCACGGTCGAGGACATCCAACGGCTGTATCAGTCGCGTCTTGCTGAAGCCTGATGCACTTCGATCGAGTTCGCCGTTGATTCTGTGCGCCCACGCGGCACGGCCCGTCGGCATCAGAATTCCAGAACTTCATAATTTTCGCTGGAGCCCGCACAACCTTCCTGCCGATCTTGAATTGCGTAAGCAACGCACTTTGAGATCACGCTGACCATTCCAGTCAGCGGTTCCATGGAAGGAATTCAGGATGCGAAACCGTCTGCGACTGTTCTCGTCTGATGATGCAGTTCAATGCTCGATCCCCGCGACTGTCACCGTTCGGCTTGGCGAGATTCTGGAATCTCTGGCGGACGCTTACGTCTCAAGGAAAACGTTCGTTGACGACTTTTCGTCTGAGGAAGTCCAGATTTCTGCGGACTTATACGAAGTTCTCATGGCTAGTGTCGTCCTGCGGAAATCAGCCTGAATCCAGGCTGGGCAGGAATCGCACCTCAGATCCGTCCGCTTATCGAGCGATTGCTTCAGGTCGCTATGTCGATTTCGCGATGATTGCCCGATCTTGACCGTGTCGAATTTCAGCTGTTCGACCGGCCCTTGCTCTTGCGGCGAAGCCATCCGAGGAATCGGCGACCTGATCGAGCGGCCACGCGTTCGTCGTTGATGAATCGCAGCAGGTCCGATGCCATCTCACCGGGTGATTGATACCGGTTGTCGGGATCAAGTGACACCGCCTTCGAAATCACTGCGTCCAGATCGACAGGAATCTCACTGCGGTTCTCACGAGCATTTCTGACATGACCGGCGTTGATGGCATTGATCAGTTCGCTTCGACTGTCGGCAATGAATGCTGGTTGTTGCGTGACGAGTTCCAGAAGAGTGATGCCCAACGAGTAAACGTCGCTGGTTTCGTCGCAGATTCCCAGAAAACGCTCCGGAGCCATGTACTTCAGCGTTCCGTTGACCGCGTCATCGTGATCAGAAGAATCCGAGTCCAGCGGTTCTGCCAGTCCGAAGTCAGTTACGAAAACCTTGCCGGCGGCGTCGATCAGCAGATTCCCCGGCTTCACGTCGTTATGCAGCACGCCTTTCCGGTGAGCGTGTCGGAGCGCCTGGGCGACCTGTGCTCCCATTCGTGCAAAGCTCTTCCACGAGTCTCGTTTCAATCCTTTACGTTCTGTGGGCGCGGACGTCGGACTGCCATCTTCGATTTTCGAACTGATTTGATCTTTGATTTCCAGTGCGAACGAAACGTGCTCACGCTCAACCAGGGCTGAAATCAGCTGTCCCAGGTTCATGCTCTCGACGTACTGCATGACATAGTAGGCGTAATCGTCATGCCGACCGAAGCGGAAGATCGGGACGATGTTCGCGTGACGCAATTTTGCAATCGTCTGGGCTTCTCGTTCGAATCGTTCCTGCCGGTGTGGCACCATTGAAATTCGCCAGGGCAGCAGTTTGACAGCGACTCGACGTTCGATGCTGCCTTCCAGTGCCTCAAAGACAACTCCCATTCCACCGCGACCGATTTCACGAACAAGTCGACAGTCACCAAGTTGCTTCAGTTTGAACTGGTCGGGAAGTTGTGCTCGAAGCACCTCTGACTCACGGTCCGACTTCCACTGTTCCAGTGCGGCGACCATCGGGAAGAGTTCACGAATCTGTGCAGCCATTTCGGGATAGCGTTCGATGTAGCCGTCAATCGATGGGTTCAGTCCCTGTCGGGCCTTGTCGGCGTACTCGCTGGCCAGCACTTCAATCTGCACACGCGAAAGAACTCGGCGCGGGTCGATGTCAGTTGGGAACCCATCAAGTTCCGGCTCGAATGCGTCGTCGTTGTTCGGGTCGGTCATAAATCGCAGTCAGGTGAGTGGCGAAACGGCTTGCTGGTGAACCCTGAAAACGTGACTCGTACGACGTTGCCAGTCTGCGTGGCGTCCGCTGCGGCGTTTGCACGAGCACACTGAAAGTTATGAATGTGAAGCTGCCAGATTCAGCAGCCGTTGCCGCAGTATTGGCATCAGGCCGTACGAGGCGGCCAGCAGCTTGAGAGGATGAATTGTTTCCAGTGACGAGCCCTGCTGCATCTGTAGTCGGCAACTGCTGCACTCGGTAGCGCCCATCATAAAGTCGGGCTGTTGCATTCGCTCCATAAGAGGACGCCCGATTTCCAGCGACAACTCGAAGTTGTCTCGCGTCAGTCCGAATGTGCCTGCCATGCCGGAGCACCCCTTTTCCAGAACAATGACATCGAGTTCCGGAATCTGCTCGAGCAGTTCACGCAGCGGTCGACCGTTTCGAAGTGCTCGCAGGTGGCAAGGTTCGTGGTATCCGATACGCAGTGGGAGCGGAGCAAAGTCCGTCTTAAGTCGCCCTATCGCGAAAAGTGTCTGCAGATACGCACCGGCTTCGATAGCCAGTCCTGAGATGAGTCGCGTGTCAGGATGCTCGACGAGCATCGGATAATCTTCTCTGAGACAAAGGGCGGCGGCGGGTTCAGTGCAGACGATGGGAAGACCTTCGCGAGCTAACACCGACAATTCCCGAATGTTGCCTTCGGCAATTCTGCGTGCGGCGTTGAGATCACCGGTCGAAACCATGGCCATGCCGGAACCGACCTGTCCGGCGGGAACGTGAACTCGAATCCCGTGATGTTCCATGACGGCGACGAAGGCTTCTGCCAGTTCCGGATCGTGGTAGTTCGCAAAGTGGTCGACGAAGTAGACGACAGCCTCCTGTCGGGGTTTCGGAGCGGAGTCAGTAACTTCAGCGGGCAACGTTGAGAGATATGATCGTCGAGCGAATTCGGGTAGTTCCCGGTCGCGGTGTATCTTGAAAGTTTTTTCGACGAGCCAGCGGGCGATTCGATTACGAAGCAGCCGGTTTGAAAACCATGACGCCCTGCAGCCGATCGCCCCGAAAAAGTGTGCGCGAGACAGAAACCACGTCGCGCGGTCGGTCCCTGACGATTCTGCAGCCTGAGCCTTGGCCTCGATCATAAGATGCGGAATGCGAACATTGGTGGGACACTCAAGTTCGCATTGCCGGCAGTTGAAGCATAATGACGCCAGCTTTTGAAACTCGGGCGACGACCGTGTCGTCGGGTCAGATGTTCCGCTGACCAGACTTCGCATCACGTTGGCTTTGGATCGCGGGCTGGATTCTTCCGACGGGTCGTTACGGAAGAACGGACACATCCTGAGTTCTTCCTGTTGAGTCCGGCACACTCCGCAACCGTTGCAGGTTTCAGCAACGACGGAAAGCTCTTCAAGTGACCAGTTCAACTGCAGTTGGACGAGTCCGCTCTTTGGAACGAAGCCGTTGTCGTCGACGAGTTCCGGGCGAAACTTTGAGGTGGGAAACGTGTTCTCTTCGGTGATGATCTTGCCAGGGTTCATCAGATTGTGCGGGTCGAAGATGTCTTTCACCTGGCGAAACACTGAGTACAGCGGACCGTACTGCGTTTTGACAAACGCCGACCGCGACAGTCCATCGCCGTGTTCACCACTGATCGTGCCTCCGAGAGAAGTGGCGACTTCGTTGAAATCGTGAACCAGTGCGTTCAGCCGCCGTCCATCATTCTTTCGCGGAGTCGTCATGAATGGCCGCATGTGGACCTGGCCCGATGCCGCGTGCGAATACAACGACGCAGTGATGTCATGCTTGTGAAGCACCTGCTGGATTCGGACGAAGAATTCCTGCAGTGCTTCGGGAGGGATGGCAACATCCTCGACGAAAGGCAGTGGTCGTGTGCCGCCACGCATCCGAGCCAGCAGGCTGACGACACGGTGTGGCAGTTCCCACAGAAATTCCACGCCGTCGGGATCCCAGGCTTCCAGTGCAATCACCACGTCCGGATGTATTGAGCTGGCAGCGGTGATCGTCGCGTTGAGCCGGTCGCGTGCCTGTTGCTCACTGAAACCAGTCTGTTCGATCAGCAGCCCGGCTTCTGCATTTGGTGGAATGAAGTTTGCAAAACGGGAATCGTTCTCTCGACCAAGCATCAACAATCGACGGTCGAACAGATCGCACGCACTGGGTTGCTGCGTCGTTATCGCCTGTACGGAGTCAATCGCGTCTTCCATCTTCCCGAAGAGAAGTAGCGCCACGCTGCGGAATTCCGGCAAAGGTGACGTGTGCAACTTCACCTCGGTCATCAGTCCCAGAGTTCCTTCTGAACCGGTAAGCAATCGCGGCATGTTCAGCGAATCGACGTTACGAACTCCGCGCAGATAATAACCACTAGAATTCCTCAGAAGCGGTGGCTGGCGTTCTCGGATCAGCTCATCATTGTCAGCGAGGAGCTTCGCCAGTCGGCTGACGATGGTGCGTTTGACGGATGCTGCCGCTAACGAGCGGTCTTCTTCGTCAGCAGTCTCAACACTGACTGATTGCGAAATCACAGATTCATCGGAAACGCTGCGTGAAAACTGCAGTAACTCTTTCCCGAAGCACAGCAGATGTCCGCCGGCGACTGCCATCTCGATGCCAATGACGTGGTCGCGCGTTGAGCCGACTCGAACAGCTCGCGAACCGGCCGAGTCCACAGCGACCATTCCCCCGATGGTTGTGACTTCGGCTGTTGAAGGGTCCGGCGGAAAGTAGCGACCGACTTTTCGCAGTTCGCGATTCAGCTGAGCAAGCACAATGCCTGGCTGCACTGTCACCGACGATTCATCCATCGAGAGAATCTCGTTCATGTAACGAGAGAAGTCGACGATCAATCCCGCACCGAGCGACGATCCGGCCACGTTAGTGCCAGCCCCACGGGCGATAAGTGGTACATTTGATTCGCTGGAGTATCGAGTCAGCGTTGCGACGTCGTCTGAGTTGCGTGGAAAGGCGACACCCAGCGGCTTCACTTCGAACAGGCTGGCATCGGATGCATACATTGCGACGGCTACGTCATCACAGCGTACATCGCCGCCGAAATCGACGGAGAGATCTTCCAGAATACGCCGCTGCTGCTCGTCCAAGGCCGTTAATCCTGCGGAGCTGCCCTCTGCAAGTGATCATCATTCGTCGACGAGAATTGCTGAAGGCAACAGGGTCCTGCTATAGACTGTTGCAGGAGTTGATGGGTTTCGAGTTGATGCCGTACAAAATCAGTCCGAAGCTGAGTCCTGATCGCTGCTACCTTGCCTGCTCGCTCGTCTTGCCAGGCGATTTCCATTTCGATGCGAAGTGGACTGTTGTTGAAGCTGGCCTGCTGGTATTGCGAGGTATTTCTCCATGGCTACGCGACCATTGTTCGGCAGTTCGTTGTGACAACCTCGCAGTTTGTCGCAACCTTTGATTTTGAAAGAGATAATGGCGCATCATGAGCGGCGTTTAGTCAGGACGCAAGCTGCAGAAGCGAAGATCAGCGGCTGCTTATGCCTCATCATCGTGACTATTATTCCCTGACCTTCGATTAATGCACTTTTCCTGTCGATTTGAAGCACAGGTCGTACAGCATTATGAACGATCCCCGTGATTTGCTGGCGCTGACAAGATTTGGAAACCTCGGCATTCTGCTGGTCGCCGTCGGGTTGCTCGGAGTCTTGATTCACCGCCAGCCGCTACGACAGGCCATGGCATCAGGAGTGTGTCTGTTGGGACTTCTATTGGTGTCGGAGGGAGCTTCGCTGCTGCATGGCGAGCTTCAATCCTTCCGTGAGTCGATCGCTGCTATCTTCATCGGGACGGCGATTGTGATTCTCGCTGTAAGAGCGACCGTTTCCCGGCAACCCGGAGAAAAGCCGACGGCATAGTTCCATACGGAATCGCAAGCGAAACATTCAGGTCTCAGGAGCCTCGACGTGTCGTGCTTCGCCCCGGTCGTGACAGGTTTTGCGGCACAACCTGCGCGCAGTTCCTGCACCGCGCTTCCACCACATGAGGCATGCCACGTATCGATTATGCAGTCTGCGTAGTTTCGATGTTCGGATTCTGCCGGTCGCAGTCGATTTCGAACACGCATGCTGCAGGTTCTCACGATTCGCGCCTGCCATCGCCGAATGAATGTTAAGAAACGGTACTTTAGGCTCTCCTGATTCCATCGAATCCCGCCGCCAACAATTCCTGCGGAAAGAGACGATTCAGATGAAACAACTGTTCTTGATCGGCATTTACGCCGGAAGCATTGCCCTTTCGGCACTAAGTGTCCAAGCGAACGATCCGAGCATCACACCGGTAGTGGAAAGACTGAGCGCCTCAGCAAAAGAAGAGGTGCTGCCGAGCGAGTTGACGGGCCACTTACAGCCCCAACCACAGACCCAACAGGCCAGTTTTACTAGCACGTTAGCTGGTCCACCCGTATGTGACTCAGCAACCTGCGGAGCATCGCAGGCGTGCGATGGCGGTTCATCTGCCTGGGACATCGGATGCCCTCTGCTCAGCGACGAGCCACTGCTCGGCTTTCTGAAGAATCAACCGCTGGATGATTGCTGGACTTACTCGGTCGGTGGCGAATTGCGATACCGATTCATGGACGAAAGTAATCGCTTGAGGCCGGTTGATGCAGGTCGACCAAACTCGGGCAATTATGACCTCTGGCGATTCACTCCTCATCTTGAAGTGAAGCAGGGTGACGCATTCACAGCCTATGTCCAGGCAATTGACGCATCCATTTTCAATCGTGAAAACGTCTCCGTTACGCCCATCGACCAGAATCGATCTGACCTGCTCCAGTTCTATGCGGATTTCACAATTGCTGAGGGCGACGAGGGCATATTGCGGGCACGAGTTGGTCGCCAGTTCCTGCAGTACGGGTCACAGCACCTCGTTTCACCACTCGGATGGTCAAACACGTTCCGAAACTTCGAGGGAATCAAGTTTTACTATTCCTCAGAAGACTGGGACATTGACGCCTTCGCCACTCGTCCTGTAAACGGAGCCGCCGGCAACCTTTTCCGCCCCACCAGCGCAGACCACCCTGACCAGAGCAAGTGGTTCAGTGGGGTTTACTCGACATGGAAGGGGACCGAGAACCAAAAGCTGGATCTGTACTGGCTCTGGCTTAATGAAGAGGACGCGGACAGGACCGACAGAATCGATGGAACCCGCCACACGATCGGTGCACGCTGGGAAGGCAAGCACGCGGTTAAGGAGTGTGACCGCGTCGCGGGAGTCTGGAACTGGGAACTCGAAGGTGCTTACCAGTTCGGAGAGGAGTCATTCCGCACAGGCATCAATGAGGACATTCAAGCGGGATTCGTGTCCAGCGTGCTCGGATACACCTGGAGTGATGTCGCCTGGTCTCCGACGCTCAAGGGCGTCTTCTGGTACGGCTCCGGGGACAAGTCTCCTGCCAACGGCACGAATAATACGGTCAGCACTCTCTTCCCACTGGGCCACGCACATTGGGGTATCATTGACAACCTGAACGGCTCCAACCTGCTGGACTACAGCCTGCAGGGAGTTGTCAAACCGACTTCGAAGCTGACAGTCGTCAGCGCTCTGCACTGGTTCGACAAGGCCCAAAGTTCCGACCCGATTTACAACGTCGCCAACGCTCCATTCCCGAATCCTGCAGCTCCGGGAACGACAGCCACGAACATCGGCACGGAACTTGACATCGTTGCAACCTGGCAGGCGAGTAAGAATCTTCAGTTCCAGTCCGGCTATTCCTGGTTCTGGTACGGCGATGCGGTTACGCAGGATCCCGCGATCAACCGCAGCGACGCGAGATTCTTCTACTTCATGTCAACGCTGACGTTTTAGCAGCGTGGCTCTGACAACCTGATTTTCCAACATCCGAGAGGGGCGAAGTCCATGTGGCCTTGCCCCTCTATTCGTTGAATGCTGGTTGTTCTCCATACTCTCTGCGGGTGGCACTAATGCTGGCCACCAAAACGGCACAGCCGCGAGAGGTTTCATGCCGGGTCTCGAAACGAGATTTTCGTGATGTGTAAGTGTGGCGAAACGAAACCGGCTTGAGCTGAACTCAGAACAGTGTCGGCTGGCTGCGTTGAATGATCACCGCGAGTTTTCTTCCCGTCGTCGACAACGGATAATCGTCGAGTTGCTCTGCACGGACCCAATGCAGATTGTCGTTGCACTCGGGAACAGCATGCTCGGCTGACGCGAGAAAGCACAGCAGGCTGATTCTATAGCGAGTCACGCTGTGACGTAGCTCTTTGAGAAATCGGTCGAGCTGAATTTCCGCGCCGGTGGACTCGCGGATTGACAGTTCGAGATGTGCCACCAGTTTGCGAGGCACCATATCGCTCTTTGACAGTCCGGCGTCCGGAACGAGCGACTCGGCATCGCCCAATGGGAAGCGAACAAAGTCCCAGAGCCCCGCCCAGCGTTGACCTTCGGGATATCGACGCAGCAGAAAGCGGTCATGGTTGCGCACGGCAACGGACACTTCGATAACCGAAGTAATCTGCTGCTTCGGCATAGCGAAGGGAATCTCGTGCTGTCGATCAGACTTTGCGGCGCGGCAGTGAGCCAGCAACGGGCACTCGTGACAATCAGGATCGTTCGACCTGCAGATCGTTGCGCCGAGATCCATCAGCGACTGATTGAAGGGTCCGATGTTCTTTCGAGGCAACAGGTGCTCGGCAAATGCCCAGAGAACTTTTTGACCGTGAGTCGCTTTTGGGCCTTCTTCCAGACACAACAGCCGACTGTAGAGACGCAACGTGTTGGCCTCGACGATTGCACCCGGTCGATCAAACGCGAATGACATGATCGCTCCGGCGGTGTAACGACCAATGCCAGGCAGAGCCGTGAGCTCTGCCGTGGTGCGAGGAAACACGCCATCACTTTGTTCAACAAGCAGCCTGGCAGTTTTGTGGATGTTTCTCGCTCGACTGTAGTAGCCGAGGCCTTCCCAGTAGCGAAGTACGTCGTCCTGCTCGGCCTGAGCCAGGTCGTGAATTGTTGGGAACCGTTTCGTAAACCGCTCGAAGTAGGAAATGACGGTTGCGACCGTCGTTTGCTGCAGCATGATCTCACTGATCCAGACGCGGTACGGTTCTCCGATGTTCCGCCATGGAAGATCGCGAGCACGTTTCGCGTACCACGATTTCAAGCCTCGACGGAGACGCAGTAACTCAGCCGGATCGTACGGTTCAAACAACCGGTCGTTGCTGTCGCTACGGCTCATGCTGGCTTTCAGGTGACATCGGCGGGCGTGGGGTGCAGAGTTTCACATTCGAACGGAGTGCCGGTCAGGCAGTGTTTGATGGCGGCGACAGATTGCGGGATGACTCCGGCAGCAAGTTCCTCGCGAGCTTTCTGCAGCCATTGAACCTGTCTTTGAGAAACTGGAATCGGAACTCCTGCTGCGGGAACGTGTGGAATCAAGGCCTGCACAAATCGTGTCATGAGATCCTTAACCCCGTCACCGGTTATCGACGAAATCTGAAGTGCATGTTCCGGGAGAGGGTGTCCCCACTGATCGGGTAGATCGGCCTTGTGAGCGACGACGATGACCGGTCCTAAGCTGCTGGTTGTTGAGTGATTGAATTCACTGACCAGGTCCTGATCTTCCTGAGTCGCCGGTTGCGAAGTGTCCAGCAGCAGGCAAATCAAATCCGCAGAGTCGACCGCGCGACGGGCTCGATCGATCCCAACCTGTTCCAGTTCGTCGGTCGTGCAACGAATGCCGGCCGTGTCAGCCAGTTGAAAGGGCCAGCCATCGAACGCCGTGTGAGCGGTGACGACGTCGCGAGTTGTCCCCGGCTGATCGAACACAATGGAACGCGTGTAACCCAGCAAGGCATTGATGAGTGTGCTCTTGCCAACATTCGGACGTCCAGACAGAACGACTCGCCAGGGTTGAGTCAGGCGAAGTCCGAATCTGGCGAAAGTCAGCAACTCGTCCAGTCGACTTGCCAGTTCATCGGGGCCAAGCGCCAGCAGGGCTGCGAGGCCATTCCTTAACGTTCCCGAGGCTTGATCGGCGAGCATGGCGGCCGTGCGAATCGTCGTGGCCTGCGACAGCGCGTCCGCAAGTTCGGCATCGAATGGAGAAGTGATCGCAGCCTGCTGTGATTGCCAGTCTTCGATCGACACTCCGGCCAGTTTCAGCGAATTCAGAATTCGAGTGACCGCCGCACGTCCGCCGTGACAGGACACTTCGACTGTCGACTCGTCGATCCGGCAGACGACAACGTCTTCCCGCGCCAGGTCTGTCACCCAGTGCCCATAACAGAGTTTCCCCGTCGTTTGCCTCGAAAGGGGGCGACCGTTGACTGCCGCGAAGCAGGAATCAATGGCATGTGCAACCAGTCCCTGCCCCGGTTCCAATCGGGATGAGTCGTGAAGTCGGACGACAGCCACAGCGCCTCGACCAGGAGGCGTCAGCAGCGATGCGGTCAAAGTGAGGGTGGGACGGGGCATGAAGTGTTGGTAAACAGGGTAACGCGCCAGTTCAAGGGCACGAGATTCGAATTAGCTCCGGAAAACAGTTCTGTCATTCTGAGCGAAGCAAAGAATGTCGGCGAACCCGTCCAGGAATGAACTCGTAGAGCCCGGAAGTGTTTCAGGAACTCGGCCCGCCAGTACGGCGGCAACGACTCGACCGACAGCAGGTGCAACTCTGGAGACGGTTGCGATCACATCGTCCCCTGACGTGCCTGCGAGATCGTCTTCGTCGGCAGCCACATTAGAGACGACAGACATACCCAGAACACGGATACGTGAGTGTCGCGCGGCGATAACTTCGGGAATTGTCGACATCCCGACAACGTCCGCGCCAAGCTTTCGAACCATGCGGTACTCGGCCGGGGTTTCGTAAGTTGGGCCACTCAGCGCGAGATAGACTCCGCGATGCACTCGGAGCCCTTCTTCCCGCGAGGCAACCATTGCTCGATCGGCAAGCTCAGCGTCGTAGGGGCGGCTCATGTCGGGAAAACGCGGCCCCATACGATCGTCATTGGCACCTCGCAAAGGACTGCCCCACATCAGATTAATGTGGTCATCAAGAACAACGACGTCTCCTGAACGATAATTCCGATTCACGGCACCAGCGGCGTTCGAAACGACCAGCAGGCGGATCCCCAGTGCGATCATCAGCCGAACCGGATAAACGATCGTCTCAAAATCGTGCCCTTCGTAGCGATGCAGTCGGCCATCGATCAGGCAAACCGGCAATCCGGAGAGTTTGCCAAACAACAGGCGGCCTCGATGTCCTGGAGCAGTGGTTTGCGGATAGTGGCGAATGTCGCAGCCATCAATGACGATCGCCTCATCAAGACAATCTGCCAGGGACGCAAGTCCGGACCCCAACACGATTCCAGCCACCGGTGTTCCGTGGTGGAATTTGCGAATGCACTCAACGCTGGCGTTGAGCCTGGTGTGTTGATCCTGCATACGACTTTACCAATGCACGAATGGCGGAAACCCGCAACGGTCCGCGACCGTGGTCAGTACCAGGCGACGGCGATTTCACGCGTCGTGTCCTGACGTCGCCAGGAATTCTACGACAACTTCGCAGGATCCGCCCGTGCAGCCATCTATCAGAAGGCATTGAGACGAACAAGGAGCGGGACAGCAGTCGCAAACTTTTTACGCAGATGACTACGGAGTCTGAAGAACTGACGGCAGATCAAGAAACACCCGTTGTCGTTGCGTTGGCAACCGATCGTTGTCTGGAGTGAGCCTGCGACATCGAAACACTCTGATCGTCACGTTGCCTGGTGTGGAAGGACGAACCAGTCGACTCATCAAGTGCTCTCCCCTGGAAATGTGACGGTCAGCAAAACTCACAACCTTGACGCGGCAAAACTCCTGTCTGATTGTTGAGAGAGATCACTCAGTTGGTCGCTTCCTTAGCTCCGAAAATTTCAGCGAGGAACGTAGACCGCTTCGGTTGCTGACGCCAGATGACTGAAGCAGAGCATCGACGACGCGATCGGAATCGGGTTGTCCTCGTTCAATCCGGACTCGTCGAATCGACTTAAATGTTCCGGTTCCGTCAAAGCTGTCGGCGGGAAAACTGCCAAGCACAGAGCGAAGGACACCACGATTCCAGACGTCAGAAGGAAGTTCGACGTCGTCAGTTGATGAGAAGGCCAGTCGGACTCCCGCCAGTACGAATTCCCAGACCGGCTCGTCCGTCGCCTTAATGACTTCACGCATCTGCGACTGGCCGAACTCCACAGATCGGGTGCTTTCGAAGGCGAACTCGTCGAGTTGATAGTTTAGAACCAGGTGCCCGATCAGCAGGTCTGACCAGCGTTCAGCTTTTCGTCTCAGACAATCCACCCTCGACATTTGTGACACCGGGACGTGCAGGCCATCGACCATGAGACTCATCGCCCGGTTTCGAGCTTCGGTATGACTTTTCAGCGTGTTCCTGGCGATCGGTCCGCCAATCGATTCTCTGCGGTGAAGGTCGGCGGCGGTGAGCGTCGTCGCCCACACTCGTGTCAGGATCTCAGTGACAAAGACTTCGGCCAGCAGCGGCTCTGCAGTTCGCCATAGACGACTGTGATCTTCCGGCGGAGTGACGCCAGCTTCGCTGAGTAGAGCATCCAGTTTTCTCAGCCAATCCATCGTTCGTCCGCGACAGCATTTCCAGTAGTTATGCAGATGCTGCTCTGTCACGGCCCTGCTGCTTTCGATCAGAAAAGTGGAGCGGGCTGAAGCAAAGGCTGCGGTTTCTGCGATCTGTCGAAGTGTCAGTGACATCTCGGCTCCGTGTCAGACGAATTCCAGACGAACGAGTTTGCGGAATGTCGAGCAGGTTCAGCGAACGATTAAGAATTGAAATCGTCACAGCTCATTTTCATTCACGCAGCAGGCCCGTACAGAAACGTCGGTCAACAAGTTGGGCTCAGCGGCAGAAAGGCTGCGCGCTCGACGCCAGTGACCGCATTGGAAAGCAAACCGGATGCCGTAGCCGCAAAGAGGTCGGCCTGTAGCGATCTGTCAGGAACGTCATGCGAGACTGATCGCTGAAGTACCGGAGAGTGTTTCATCCAGCGTTTCGACATTGCATCGCGTTGCCGCGCGGCAACAGGCAGGCTGATCTCTGGACAGTGACTGTAAAGCAATTCGTGTCAAGCAGCTTGATCAGCAGCGAGCCTCGCAGGGCCTGTCCAGGAACATCGAGAGATTCCGGGGATGGCCTGTTCTCATCGCGAACTGGCGGTGAGGCAGCTTGCGCCTTCGTTCCACAGGCATGCTGGCTGTACCACCCGGCGGAAGTTGCGTCCTAGGATTCAAACTGAGCGCTGAGGAAGACTGACGCCATCATGACGGCTGCCGTTTCGACACGCAGGAGACGCGGACCAAGACTCACAAGGCGGGCACCCTTTGTGACCGACTGCGTGACTTCTTCGATCGTGAAACCGCCCTCAGGACCGATCGCGACGATCATTTCCGGATCGATTTTCTTTTTCTGAGACCGGCCCTGTTCCTCAGCCTCTGCAAGGCTTTGAGCCACATGCGAAGAGTTAAACGGGACTCCACCAGGATGTGCAACATTCACGGCGTTGTCAGGACATTCCCTGCAAAGAAATTCCGACCAGCTGACGACTGGCGACAATTCCATCAATCTCGATCGGCCACACTGTTTGCTCGCCGCAATAATGCATTGACGGAGAGTATCCAGCTTCGTGTTACGCGGATCGACC
The DNA here is from genome assembly GCA_027624335.1 of Planctomycetota bacterium. Taxonomy (GTDB): domain Bacteria; phylum Planctomycetota; class Planctomycetia; order Planctomycetales; family Planctomycetaceae; genus JABMPE01. The sequence goes on along the minus strand of JAQBWV010000042.1, from coordinate 22,128 downwards.
ACGGACCGCTCCGTCTTCAGCGGAATTATCCGGGAGACTCCAAGTTCGACAGCCTTCTCGATCAACCACCCAGCTCGTGATGCCTTCGGGAGAGGAATAGCGACTGAAAATCGCGGGCCGACTGCCTCAGGAATCGTTTCGACGTTTCCCACAGCAAGTGTCGCTGAGTGGCGAGTGACGAACGTCAGCTCAGCATCAGCTTCGCGACCAGTCCCATCGAACAATCGAACGGTATCACCGACCTGATGCCTCGTCACTCTTACCATGTGATGAAACTCAGGACCATCCAATACCAGTGCCCCGGATCGAAAATCGCCCTGAATAACGAAGCGTGACACCATGGCTGAGGCTCTTGATTTCTGCGACGACCGAGTGCGTCGACAACCGCCTTGCGTGATGAGCCATCAGGGCTGCTGACAGGCAACGTGATACGGCGATACGCATTCTCTGGGAAATCGCTTCAGTGATTTCAGAAGGAGTTGGCGACTGGTCCTTGAGTGTCGCACACGAATCGAGTCCGACCGAATTGTATTCATTGATCGTACCTCTGAACAGGATCGGTTCAGGGGCAACGCCGATACGCGGCAGGTCTTTGCCTCAGGGAAATACGGTGCGACCGGTACTGAGCATGCGATTGTGACACAGTCGTCGCCTTCCGATATAGAAGTTCGGTAAACTTCGAGGCTATGGGCGACTGTGCAGCCTTGCACGAACGAGTTGCTTGCAACGGTGGAGCCATTTCCGCCACATTCCGCCTCCCGCATAGCAGTCTTTCGAGCGGCTTGAGTTGCTCGACTCAGCTTTTCGTCAGCGCCCGGACGCGAGTAGTCAGATGCGAATTGTGTAACTCGGCGAGTTTCACTTCTGTGTTGTTGCCGCCTGAATTGACCCGCTGAAGCGTTTAGATATCGGATGATCGGAAATGGCTGCTGCCAATCAATTTGCCATCGATCACGGCTTCGCTGAAGAGTATCCGTTCGAGTCTCATTTTCTCGAAGTCGATGGGCAGAACATCCATTACATCGATGAAGGGGCTGGCGAAACACTTCTGTGCGTTCACGGGAATCCGACGTGGTCGTTCGCGTGGAGAAAGATTGTCCGCCAGCTAAGTGATCGGTACCGGGTCATTGCGGTTGATCATCTGGGCTGCGGATTATCGAGTAAGCCACACGGACACCGCTATTCACTGGCCGGACACATCTCGAATCTGCAGTCTCTGGTGACGCAGCTTAACCTCGAACAGACCACTCTGTTTGCACACGACTGGGGCGGCGCTATTGGAATGGGAACCGCCGCAAAAATGCCGGAGCGATTTTCAAGATTCGTCCTCTTTAATACCGCAGCATTCCGCTCACAGCGGATTCCGCTGCGGATCGCTGTTTGCCGGATTCCGTTCCTTGGGACATTCGCGCTGCAAGGTCTAAACGCTTTCAGTCGCGCAGCCCTGGTCATGGCCGCAGAGAAGAGCGAACGTATGACTGCGGCTGTCAAAAGAGGATATCTCGCTCCATACAATTCGTGGGCCAATCGTGCAGCGGTAAATGCCTTCGTCAAGGACATCCCGCTGCGACCGTCTCATCCGTCGTGGCAAACGCTTGTCGAAGTTGAAGCCGGGCTGGAGCAGTTCAAGAGCCATCCCGTGCTGCTCGTCTGGGGAGAACGCGACTGGTGCTTCACGACGAAGTTCCTGGAAGAGTTCGAGCAAAGGTTTCCCGCGGCACAGACGCTGAGAATTCCCGATGGCGGCCATTACGTCTTCGACGATTCGCACGAAGTCTTTCTGCCTCGCGTTGAGAGTTTTCTCAGCGGGCATCCAGTGACCTGAATCGACGTTCAAAAGTCGCCGAGGACCTCGCTGCCGCTTCTCGTCGAAAGGCCGACCAGCAGACTGTGGTCAGTCGTGTCGCTCAGAAATCGAACGGACCCGTCTGCGATCAGGAAGTGGGCACCGCCCGAATGCCAGCTCCAGAAATGATCATTGTGAGTGCCATCTGAATCGCCCGGAACAACACCGACCTGCATGTCAAGAAATGCGTCCTGAGTACTACCGCACAATGACCAGCCAATGTTCAGTGCGGAGGGAATGCCTCGCTCACCCATCGCAACCGTCGTCGAAAGTCCGTCAGTGACGTCTCTGAATCGAATTGCGCTGTTGACGTACAGAATGCCGTTCTTTGATGTCGGAGTATCGCCACTCACGCCGGGATAGTTACTTGAGGCATGATCCCCCAATGGCCCAGTAGAAACGCGTCCTGAATTCGGGTCACTCGGGCAGGAGTAAACGGCGAGCAGATTGTCTGAAGGATTATCGGGGCCAGTCACCATCGAATAAGTGAAACATTCCGGATCGAATTCAAAATCGATCTGATCATACAACATGACTTGATCAACGTAGGGCAGCAGCATGGAGCGGAAAGTCCAGTGACGTAGCGCTACTTTACCCATAGGAATCGCGCTGTGAGCATCGTGGTAATTATGGATTGCCAGTCCCCACTGCTTGAGATGATTGCGGCATTGACTGCGCCTCGCCGCTTCTCGTGCCTGCTGCACAGCCGGAAGCAACAACGCGATCAGAATCGCAATGATTGCGATCACAACCAGCAGCTCGATCAACGTGAAGCCACGTTTGCGTTTTGCTCGAAGCATGGTCTGTTCAGAACCTGAAATGCCAGAATCCACGATGACTGTCTGGCAGGTGGTGAGAATAGCTCGCGGAATCAAATGCGTGAAATTCTATAGACTTTGCAGCAGACATCGTGCCATCAATACCGACCGACAGCAAACCTGTTACCTAAGTGCCGGGGAGTTTGAGATCAACCTGTAGAGGCCCCTTGCGTCCATCTGGTACAGAAACAGGGAGCGATGCGACCGCCTCATACGCGGTGGGAATTTGAAAATCGGAATCGGTCGGGACTTCGATCCCTTTAAAAACGACGACTCCGGAACTCCTGTCCTGAGCTATTTCCAGCTGAATGATGACCGTGTAATCGCCCGGTACCGGTCCGGTGGTCCGATCAAACTGGTATTCGCCGTTAACGAGAGACGCTCGCGCCGCAGGGCCGGTAGTGCTGTCTCGCGGAACGAAACTGACGAGTCCTCCTCGACCTTCCGCTCCGGAAATTCGACCGAACACTGACTGCCGATAATTTTCAGAATCACTGCAACCTGAAATCAGTCCGACCGTCACGACACCTGTGAGCCAGTAAGTAGCGTATCGAATCGATAGAAACCGCTGTTTCATATTAGAACCGGAAAATGCCGAGGCCCGCTGAAATCTGGCTGAGAAACACACGACGCGAAAGTGCCATTGCAACCGCCGTACCAGGCGATTGCAAGCCGAGCTGGACCGAAAGAACCAGTCTGCCGCATGATCGTCGAATCTGCAGGAAGATCCTGCCGCACTCGCCTGATCCGCAATCCTGGCCACTGGCCGTTCTTGATTCTGCATTGCTCACCCGCAGAAACTTGCTTTCCGGACAGGAACATTATGAAACCAGAGAGCACACGGTCTGTTGCAGCCTGCCCACGCTGCCATGGTCAGCACGCTCGCTGGATCACGTCCGCTGAATCTGATAAACCGTGCCTCTCTCTGGCAGATCGCCGGACGCGTTCACCTGATGAATGATCTGAATTGATTCGAAAGCTCAGGAACTCAAACAGATGTATCAGCTACTCGACAGCCTGCTCAATCTCATCGTCGCCCTCTGGCAGGTCGGGCGAGACATCTTCGTGCTTGTTCTTCCCTGGACGCCGTTGCTCGCCTGGGTGGCATTCTGGCTGCTGGCCGTCAACTGGGTAAAATATCGAGCGGTGTTGGTTAAAGGCGGGTGGACGGGGCTTTTCCTGATCGGCCTGACGATGATTCTGATCTGGGGATTGATTGCTCCTCCGGCGGACGGCGTGCACAGCGTGTTCGGACTGAGTTTGAGCAACTTCGTCGGCAAGACGGTCTACGTGACCTCGTTGTTTTCGATCATGTTCCTGTGCGGCTCGGTCCAGTTGAGCGGTGCCTGCGGGTCACTCGTCTGCTTCAAGGACGAGGAAGAATCTCCTGACCACGGTCACGCGGCAGCTCACTGAATCCTGGGAATCTGTTTCGGACTCGGTACTGAACGGCAGCCATGATTTGTGTCAGCCTCGGTCGCACTCGGCATAAGATGATTGTTCTTGAGCATCGCGCGCTTGCCGAGCGCGGTGCTGAGCTGGTTGAACTGCGTCTGGACTGGCTGTCGCAACTGCCGGACCTGAGACGGTTGATCGACAACCGTCCGACTCCCGTGATCATCACCTGTCGGCGTCGAGACGACGGTGGGCGCTGGCGCGGCAGTGAAGAGCAGCGTCTGACCATTCTCCGCTCTGCGATCGTCGCTGGAGTTGATTACGTCGATCTTGAAGAAGATATCGCCAAATCAATCCCTCGGTACGGTAATACGAAGCGAATCGTCAGTTATCACAATTTCGACGAAACGCCGCGAGACATCGAGCAAATCCACGCGAGGATGTGCAAGCTCGATCCGGACATCGTCAAGATCGTGACATTGGCCAACTCGCCTGGTGATGCTGCCAGAATGTTGCAGATTTCGAAAACGTCTGACGTCCCGACTGTCGCTTTTGGTATGGGAGAGATTGGTCTGTTCAGCCGAATTCTGTGCGGTCGATTTGGTTCTCCACTGACATATGCCACGTTCAGCCGAGATCGCGAATTGGCGCCTGGACAACTCGCTTTCGAAGAAATGCGTGATATCTACCGGTACGAATCGATTACAGAGAAGACACAAATCTTCGGCGTCATCGGTGATCCCGTCGCACATAGCATGAGCCCTCTGGTTCACAACTTTGCGTTTCAGGCTGCAGGTATCGATGCTGTGTATGTGCCGCTGCGAATTCCCCAGGACACGCTGGCGAAGTCGCTCGATGAATTGAACGGCCTCGGCATGCAGGGCTTCAGCGTTACGATTCCACATAAGCAGGCGGCCGCTGATTACTCACATTATTCGTCAGAGTCTGTTCGAGCGATCGGTGCTGCGAACACTCTTATCCGAAACGAAATGGACGAGTGGCAATCGGACAACACGGATTACGACGCGGCTCTGGATTCGGTTCTGCTGGGAATCGACAGAGAGCACCCCGACGTCGCGCGGTTGATGGGAAAGAAAGTCATGCTGCTTGGTGCGGGCGGCGCGGCAAGAGCCGTCGCTCTGGCCATGGTTCGATCAGGAGCAGTGGTCACGATTGCCGGACGGACGCACAAGCGGGCTATTGCGATGGCTGACGAAATCGGGTGTCAGCAATGCAGTTGGGAAAACCGAGGTGCCGGCGAGCCCGACATTCTCATTAACTGCACTCCCGTCGGTTTGCACCCGAACGTCGATGACACCCCCTACGAATCGCACTGGCTCACCGAAGACATGCTTGTCTTCGACACCGTATACAATCCTGAGACGACTCTGCTGATCAGGAATGCCAGGCAAAAAGGCTGCCCGACGGTATCGGGTATCGAGATGTTTGTGCGGCAGGCGGCTGAGCAGTTCAAGATGTTTACCGGACAGCCAGCCTCTCTGGATCAAATGCGAATGACCGTCCGCCGCGCGATTTCACCGCTGGGCGACCTACCGTAGGCCAGAGACGAATTCCCAGTTCTCTACAGCCACTCGGCGACCTGTGGTGCGAAATACGTCAGGATCACGTCGGCTCCGGCGCGGCGGATGCCCAGCAGAGATTCCAGGACGACGCGTTTTTCGTCGAGCCAGCCAGCATCTGCGGCAGACTTGATCATCAGGTATTCACCGCTGACCTGGTACGCAGCAACGGGCAGGTTGGTCGCTTCCCGTAATGCCCGGATGACGTCGAGGTACGGCCCGGCAGGTTTAACCATAACGATGTCCGCGCCTTCGCCTTCGTCCAGCTCGAGTTCCCGCAGCGCTTCACGGACGTTGGCCGGGTCCATCTGATAAGTCGACTTGTCTTTCGGGATCGGCCGACCGCTGGACACACTCGGAGCGGAATCCAGCGCGCCGCGAAATGGTCCGTAGTACGCTGATGCGTACTTGGCGGTGTAAGCCATGATCAACGTCTGTGAGAAACCTTCCTGATCCAGGACCGCTCGAATACTTCCAACTCGACCATCCATCATGTCGCTCGGGGCGACAATGTCAGCTCCGGCACGAGCGTGAGCAAGTGCCTGTTCACACAGCACCCCCACAGTTTCGTCGTTAAGGATTTCACCCGAGTCAGCAACGATTCCGTCATGGCCGTCGCTGTTGTACGGATCAAGAGCGATATCCGTAATGACGCAAGTGTCCGGCGACGCGTCCTTGATTCTTCGGATCGCCTGCGGGATCAAGCCGTCAATGTTGAATGCCTCTTCGCCCGTGCGAGTTTTGAGGGCCTCATCCACCTTGGGAAACACGACAACTTTATCGATTCCGAGTTCATAGACGCGTTTGACTTCAGCGACCAGGCCCTCAAGCGACCACCGTGTCTGGCCGGGCATTGAGGCAATCGGCACGTCGTCACCTTCGGCGTGCAGGAACATCGGGTAGATGAGCTGCCCAACTCCGAGGCGTGTTTCGCGACACATGGATCGAATCGCCGGTGACTGTCGATTGCGGCGCGGTCGCGAAATGAGATCCGGGTCACCGCCAGCTGCGAGGTCGAATGTCGACATCGAAGTCCTGCTCCTTAAAATCAAACATGAGCCCGCAAACGACCAATCGAGGCTCTTCACAAGTTCCATATCGTTTTGCGTCTTGAGACCAACGGCGGAATTCTGCGGGGCAGTGCCGCACGAAGCAATCCATTGGCGAAAACAAAAAAGCCGCCTGGCAATTGCGTGGCGGCTTATCGTTTCTGTTTTCTGTCAGCCGTTTAGAACCGGATTTCAATCGATGTCGTCAGTCCACCGAATTTGAAGTTTTCAAAACTCGGACCGGCCACGATCGCTGGATCGAACGGTTGCCCGTTGGCGTCGACGCCTGGGATGTCATCGTAGAAGATGCTCGAATGAGCTCGCGTCACGTTATACAACCAGGTGTTTGAATACCCAATGCTTAGCGCGATGTTCTGGCGAATGTGCAGTCTGGCGTAGAGATTCAGTTCTCCGACGGCGGTGAACCTCGATCCGGACACAGTCGAACTGGTGAACGGATCGCCGTCACTACTGAGTGACTGTGTTGTCACCGTGTCGCTGTATGAATTGGCTCCCACCCCCAGTTTCGGCTCGAAGCCCAGCGTCAACCAGCGATTCTTGAGTTCCACTCGCAGCCCAATCTGCGGTGTATAGAGCTGGTTTCGTGATTCAGAGTTTATGCGACTCGTGAGTGGAGTAACCAGGTTGTCCTGCTGATCGAAGACGCCGATCTGGCCAAGTTCTTCCGTCAGGTTGAGATACCGGAATCCCACGATGGGATGCAGTTGAAGCATGGGATCAGGAAGGTACGCATCGAAAATGAAGTTGCCTTCCGAACCCCAGAGCTCAGCCGACATTGTCGCTGAGTACGAGTCGTCATACAGCAACAGGTTGTTGCCAATTTGGCCGTTCGTTCGAGTGCTCGTTGCAACGAACTGAGGAAGGTCCAGCGGATTACCGGTCGTTGGTGCGCCGAGTTCATCAATAATGAATCCGTTACTGACCTGACTGAAGAAAAAGATGTTTCCTTCAAGTGTTCCGCCAATCAGCGGGATTCCCAAAGTGGCTCGAATCGCCTGACCGTCGGAATAACGAATCGGAGATGTCGTGGCGACTCGCGCTTCGCCAATTGAATTTCCGCCAGTGTCCGTTACCGGAAACGGCGTCGTTGGATCAATCTGCGAGAGGACTGGAGCTCCCAGCAACGTGTTGCCTGGGCCGTCGAAGTTGTAATTCAGGTACTCAAGGCGGAAGTACGAATCACTGGCCACGGCTGCAAAGAAGTCGTCGAGCGGGCTGTTCTCGTACATCCAGCCACGATCACCGCTGAGGTTATCCCATGAGCGGTTCGCAGGACCTGCCTGGTACGGCGGAGTCCGGGGTTGCCAACCGTTCGTTGGCGCCTGCGAGCCTCCTTGAGAATACCACGCCGGAATCTGCACCTCATACGAGGGCATGGTTGGACCGGTCCATTGCTGCGGTCCTTGAGCCTGCGCGGAAATTGCCCCGGCAAGGAGAAGTACAGCAGAGTAGTAGTAAACGAAACGGCCAGTCATATCTGGATTCCTGAGGCCAGCTCGTCGGACGGGAAGTGCGGTCACAACAGCGCGACAGCTTCGACACGCCGACAGTACCGCGGATATCTGATGGTATCGGTTATGCGGCCTGACGAACTTTTTCCGATTGAAGGGTCGGACGATAGATTATGCGGATTGCAACGGTTCGAACGGCGAAACTCGCCTGCACTTCTGACTTGAAATTCGCTGCGATGTTGAGGTGATCTGAACCAGCCTGAGACATGCTGTGTCTCGCCAGACAAATTGGTGGCCGACTATCGGTCGGCTGCGCAGCGTGTTTCTTGACAGTGCTGCAGCGACAAACTCCACACGTCAGCTCCGCTGTTGCTCAACAGGCAGTGAGCGCTGGGGATATCGAATCCCGGAAAAAACTACGATACAGCGACAGATTGACTCATGTCGGCCTCGCAGAAAAAACAGTTTTCTGGAAACAGAAAGACGCAGCGAGTCCCGAATCACTCTGCCCTGCCAGTTCGGTTTTCAGATTTCCGCGGGAGACCAGTTGCCAGCATCTCTCCACAAAACCGATTGCGGCGGCTATCGTTTCAGCTCGCGATCTTTCAAGACTGAGAGTTTTCCGTTGAGAGATTGTCACAGCTACGGACTGCCATAGACGCACCGTAACTCAGGAGATTCCGGATGACGGTTGATCTACTCGATCGCCCGACACTGGTTTTGAACCGAAACTGGCAACCAGTCGGTATCGCAACCGTGTCGCGCACGCTGGTCAAACTGTGGAATGGAAACGCTCGGGTTGTCGACCCGAACGATTACCAGATCTACACCTGGTCTGACTGGTCCACGCTGAAACCCAACGACGACGAACCGTTTATTCAGACGACCAGTCTGCGGCTGAGGGTTCCAGAAGTCATCACGTTAACGAAGTACGATCGGGTTCCGAACCGATCCGTCGCCTTCAGCCGTCGGAACCTGTTTAAGCGCGACAAGTTCACGTGTCAGTATTGCTTGACACGTCCGGGCAGCGAAGAGCTGACGATCGATCACGTGACGCCGCGATCGCATGGCGGCGAGACTACGTGGGAAAACTGCGTTGTGGCTTGCGTGGACTGTAACTCCCGCAAAGCAAACAGAACTCCTTCACAGGCTCACATGCCTTTGAAGGAGTCTCCTGCACAACCCAGGTGGAAACCGTTTTACGCTTCGATCGGAATCCGAATTGACAGCTGGTCAAAGTTCGTCAGCGAGGTTTACTGGAACGTCGAACTCGAATCCTGAATCGTCACATTGATCGAAGTTTCGTCAACGGAATCAGCCAGTCGGACATGCTGCCCGGCTGGCTGTTTTCGATTGATTCAGATTTCGCCATCACGGTTTCAGGACGGGCTGGACTCTGCTGTTTCATTTCCCGGCGTCGCCGTCGTCCGCCAGAGCTTCGTTGATAATCGCGAAGAGATCGAGAGATCCGGAACCGATCGAATCCATCACTGAATTCAGTTGTGCGTTCTTTTCATAGTGTCGCAGGCGCAGGATGATCTTCTCCGTTTCCAGAGAGGAATGCCCTTTCTCGTTCTTCAGCCATTCGGCAATCTGGTCGTATTCGTCGTCGACGGCCATGACACGCGTCTCCTCAAGAGAGTCCATCTGAATTCCACGCTGTTACTGCCAGTAATCGGCAACGCACGTGAAGTCTAGTTTTGGGGACGGCCCTGCGGAAAGCTATGCCTTTCGATTTTCAGGCGTGCGTGCCGCACGTTGTCAGGCACCATGGAGCTGAGCAGAAACAAGCTCCCGAATTTCCGCAGTGCCGGTTCCCACTTGTCGGTAGGAACTAAGGAAATGCGATATCGAGTAGCGTGGGCGAGTTGGTGACTGTTCCCGTTGTGGTCGCAGCGGGCGAGTTGCCGCCTCCGTCAAACAGAGCGAATGCCGACACTCCTGGTGCTGACTGAAGTTGTTCGAGCAGGAACTGACCGGTTGAAGTGTTGTCCGTCATGTTGAGGCGGAATTCTGCAGTACCGTCGTCGGCGTCGCTGGTAGCCTGCAGGCCTCCCGAGGGCGTCAGAAATTGATTCAAGGATAACGTGGCCCCGACGCGAGCGTTGTCTGTCGATAACGAGGCGACCGCTTGCATTGTGATTGCCTGGCTGATTGGGTTGGTCAGAGTGTTGGATGTCAGCGTGCTCGACACGACGGCCTGTCCGTTGGCCAGCACGTTGATCAAACCGGCACCGCTGTTCGACAGCGTCGACCGTTCCACGGTCAAGGTGACTCGCGAACTGTCAAGTGCTCCGATGTTGATACCCTGGCCGGTCGTTTCGCCGATGGTTGAATCCAGCATCGTCGCAGAGATCGTGCCGGAGTTCTCGGCTGACAGGTCAATAAAGTTCGTGAAGCCGGTCATCGCGTTTATCGCCTGGCCGTTCTCAATCCGCAGCGTCAGGTTGGCCGTATCACCGGCCGTCCCGCTAAGCCAGTTTCGCGCCGGCGTTGTTCCGTCAACGATTCCTTCAAAGCGGTATTCGGTATCAAGGATCGACAGGCTCAGGTCCGAACCACCCAGCGCCTCCGCGAGAATTCCGTGTACTGGCGACGTCGTCGGCAGTCGAGCGATCAATTCCGAATCCTGGATTGACGCAGTCAGTGACGACGCTGCGGGGTCGCCAAAAATGCCAGAATGGAATTTCAGAACACACTGGGCATCGATCAATGAACCGATGATCGTCATGCTGGAACTTCCAGTATCGAGAACACTGGAACCCGCACCGACATGCCAGCCGACGAATTCGTTTCCAGAGCGACCCAGTGCGTTGATGTCTGTGCCTTGCACGGTCGTGGTGATCTGCCCGGTGCCCTGCGCTGTCGCATACAAAGCTTCCATCCGGTCGAACGTGCTATTCAATACGGTGCTGTCTCCCAGAATGACCGTGCTGTCGATGTTGGCGACGATTGTTCCGGCGGTCGAGTTCAACCAGACTCCGGCGGCTCGAACGCCATCATCCGTTTCTGAAAGCTGGGCGTTCTGCAGCAGGCTGCGATTCACATTCAGAACGACCTGTGCCGAGTCCTGCGTGACCGGGCCATCACCGGTGATTGCCTGGATGTCGGAGCCAGCGTTGCGGTTGAATGTGGACTCAGTAACGGTCGCGTTGACGATGGATGTTCCGCCAGCCAGTACTGACAATCCTCCTGCGGAACTGAAGCGACCCAGCGCTGCCGCCGTTCCGTTTCGTTCAAGCGTGTTGGATTCGAAGTTGGCCGTAATTTGCGAACCAGTCAGCGAGACCACCTGGACGCCGAACCGGTCGTCTCGCAACGTCGCATCGGAAAGAGCTTCACCGAGGAACGAAAGCGTGTCAGTAGTGGCGTTGTCGCTGATCGTGTTTCCGGAAACCTGAACGTTCAGGTCTCCTCGGTCGGCGAGCGAAACGCCTTTCGCGCTGATATCGACGCCAGCGGGAGTGAGGTCAAACGTGGCGAGGTCAACATCAGCGATCAGCAGCCCACCCTGATTGTTCTGAGTGAGTGTGTTGTTCTGAATTCTGAAAGTTGAAACCGGTGCCGTGGGCGAGTTAACGGTATCTCCAGAAGCGTTCAGCAGCGCGATACCAAATCCGCCGTTTCCTGTCACGACGTTGTCTCGGATGACAAGACCTTCGTTGAGAAATCCGACGATGCCGCTGCCAACCGTGTTTGAAATCTCAAAGCCAGTGATTTCAACGTTGTCGATAAAGCTACCGCTCGGGCACAGCTTGATCGTTGCCAGTGGGTCGTTTGAGGTGATCGTCGGCATGACGACGTCAGCTCGCGTCTGCTGGTCAGGGAGCGCGATGACTCCATTCTGTGTGTTCAGCAGGTGCGGAGTCGTGTCGAGGAAACCATCAGCGAGAAGACGTTGGCCATTCTGCAGCTCGACAGATTCGGTAAACGATCCGTTCCGAACGAAAATGATTCCGCCTTCGCCCGCCGCCGCAACGGCATCGGACAGGGTGTTGAACGGATTTCCGGTCGAACCGTCTCCGCCGGACGCAGCAGCCGAACTCGCCTGGGCAACGACGATTAATTGCCGGTTGTCGCGCTGGTGGCGAGGTGATTCTGTCGGACCGTCATGATCCGGGATTTGCGAGTAACCAGCTGAGTGAATTGCGGATCGGCCTCACAGGAACCGGGCGGTGTCCAGAAGTCGGAGAGGCTGCGGAAGGCAAGCGTCGCGCTGGCAAAGACCTGCGTGTCATACACATCATCCTGCGACACTGTCACGCCCAACGTGAGGTTTCGATTCGGCCGCAGTTCTATCCGGCCTCGCAGACCTTCAAGTGGGTCCGCCGTCAGGTGATTTCCAGTATCCTTGTAGAAGTAGTACCCGAAGAAGAACCACAGTTCGGGCAGTTCAAACGGACGAATTCCGCCTTCGATGTCAGCTCCAGCCAGAGCGAGGTTGTCGTAGCCTGTCCGAACATTCAAACCCGAGAGTTGTGGCGTGGTCGACTCGAAACGCGACGTCGTTCCCAGGGGGTAATAACCGTTGGCACGAACTTCGATCGATCGGGAAAGAGCTTCCAGGCTGACGCCAAGCTGATGAACGTCCTGAATCGGTTGGGTTTCATAGTCGTACCAGAACCCGGAACCGAAGAACCAGTACGAATTCGGATCCTGATACCTGGTCACAACCCCGACATTCGCTCCGTACACGTCGCCGTTGGAGACGGTCCCATTCGCCTGCAGAAATGTTAGCCCGGATTCGTCGGGTAGAATCACCATCGGAGCAAAGATGCCGAACTGCGAATACCAATTCTGGCTGACGCCGTACTCCTGCCCGCCGACCGCGTGAATCCATTGAAACGGCATCAGATCGCCAAGGCTGCCACAGGCTCCGGTCGAGCAGCCGCTGCTGTAGTTGCCAAGGGGTGAAAATGGCGGCGATTGCGAGATCCCAAGATTCCGAACGGACTCAGGCGCCACGTCCACGACCCCTTCCTGAGGGAATGACGCTGTCGTAACGGCTCCCGTGTGGATGACGTCGCCCGAAGTGCTCGACTGAAACAGGTACGGTGACGCCGACGGGTGAACCATCCTGCCAGGCTGAGTCGGTCCGCCGAATCCTGGAGTCGTGACCGGTAGTGGTTGAGCGGTGGTCAAACCACGCATCACAGGTCCGTCAGGATAGCCGGTGTACATTCCCTGCGCGTTAGCAAACGTCTCCATCAGCAGAAGCATTGGCGCAACGGCTGACACAAAAGTGAAAGTTCGAAAGAGATCAGGCAGACGACGGAGCATGGGCTCGCACATTTCTGGAAGGAGAGACAATCGACCTTATCGGTCGCTGCGACTCTTCCAATTGCGGCAAATCCGGAATCTGGGTCGACTTTTCCGATTATTCCGATTGGGGCAGCCCGTGTATTCCGCGTTTCGTCCACTGTGTGGCCGTCTGACTGGTCAGCTTAGTTTTGCGTGGACGCGGTCGAGCAGCTCTTTGGACTCCCGAATGCCTTCTCGCTCGGGCAGTCCCTGGCCTTCGTATTCGATTCCGACGTATCCGTGGTAGCCGGCGTCGAGCACAATTTTCATCATGCGGAGGAAATCGGTTTCTTTGTTCCAGCGGCTGTCGATCGTGAGGAACGGACGGCTGTCGTCGAAATCGTACGTCTTCGCGCTGACCGCCCTGGCGTAGGGCATCAACTCTTTGGTGCCGGTGTAACGGTCGTACCAGTCGCCCTTGTTCCGATCGATGCCGAAGTTCCCGAAGTCCGGCAGCGTTCCGCAACCTTTGTGGTCGACAGTCCTGATGACTTCGGCCAGCCACGCGCCGTTGGATGACAAGCCGCCGTGGTTTTCGACAATCACGCTGATGTCGTGCTTCGCGCCGAACTCGGACAGGTTCCGCAGCCCGTCAGCCGCCAGCTTGACCTGCTCCTGGTAAGTGCCACCGCTGGCCGCATTCACTCGGATCGCGTGACAGCCGAGAAACTTTGCGGCCTCGACCCACTTGTGGTGGTTCTCCACAGCTTCCTTTCGTTTGGCGTCGTCGGGATCACCGAGCTGGCCTTCGCCGTCGACCATGATCAGCAGACTGTGCACGCCTTCGCCTTCGGCTCGCTTCTTCATCTCGCCCAGGTAGGCCTTGTCGTTTGCCTTGTCCTTGAAGAACTGATTGACGTACTCAACTCCGTCAATGCCCCATTCGCTTTTCGCGGTCTTTGCGAAGTCCAGGTTGTCGAGTTTCTTACTGAAGATTTCCTTGTGCAGCGACCATTGAGCCAGCGACAGCTTCCAGAGCGGCTTCCTGCCCGGTTCGCCGAGTACTGGCTGAGAGTCGATCCCGGTCAACGCCAGCCCGGTAACAGCAGCGGAAGTACCCAACACAAAATCTCGTCGAGTTATCATCGAATTCATCGGGAAGTCATCCTATTGGAAGTTTCGTCTGTGAGGTGAATCTGCAGTGTCGTCGCCCCTGAACAACGGGTTACGAAATTCTAGTTCGGGCAGAGCGACTACTGCCACGCACGGCGGCGGGTTTGCAGGTGTGCTGCAAAGATCAATTAAGCCTGCGTGCGCGGCTCCAGGGAGAGACCCGTGAATACACCATGCGGTCCGAGCCGGGGCGAATTCGTTCAACGGGCGGCCTGAGTTTTCGCTTGCTCCCCAGCAACCAGGTCAGCACCAGGCCTGCCACAAAGCCGCCGATGTGTGCCCACCAGGCGACTCCGGCTGCTCCAGCGGAAGCGCTGGCAACCGCTCCCTGATAAAATTGCAGCAGGAACCAGATTCCCAGAAACAGCGGAGCCGGAACGCTGATCACGTGAAGAAACACAACCAGCGGAACCAGCGTCAGGACTCGGGCGCGAGGATACAGCAGCATGTACGCACCCATGACTCCGGCGATCGCTCCGCTGGCGCCGATCGTCGGGACGATCGACGTCGGACTGGCTGCGAAGTGAGTGGCACTGGCTGCGACTCCGCAGAACAAATAGAAAATCAGGTACCCCAGGTGACCGTACCGATCTTCGACATTGTCACCGAAGATCCACAGGAACCACATGTTTCCAAAAAAGTGCATCCAGCCGCCGTGCAGAAACACGCACGTCAGCAGCGTCGTCCAGGGCGGCACGGCTGACGGAGCCAGAGGTCGCTCCAACTCAGTGGTCTGAATTCCAAACGGAGTCTCGACGTGGCGAGACTCAACAATCTTAACGGTCGCACCCGAGTCGCTGACCCGAGCCGGAATCATGCCGTACTGCTCAACGAGCGACGGCTCACCGGGCTCCCGATTTACCTGCTCAAAGAAAACGAGCGAACAGATCGCAATCATCAGGTAATTGACAACCGGCGTCGTGCGGGACGGGATGTTGTCTCGAAGTGGAAGCATGGAGTGGCGATCGAACAATGGTCCGAATTGACGTGTATCAGTAGTACCTGAGCGGAAGAGGCGTTATAGCGGCGAAAGCCCGATAAGAGCAGATCGCTTTGTCGCTGTGGGATGCGAATTTCCCCGTCGGCCTTAAGATGTGGTCTCTCAGCCGAACATCCAGAATCAATGAGGTCATACATGTCTGGAAGAATTTTCACGACAACACTGTTCGCGATGCTGCTTTGTCTTTCAGGCGTACGCGACGGTCGGTGCGATGAGAATCTGACGGCCCAGCAGGGAAAGGCCGCACTACAGAAAGCCGTCCGCTTCTTTCGCGACAAGGTCTCAGGGAATGGAGGATACTTGTGGCAGTATGCTGGAGACTTGTCTGAACGCGAAGGCGAGCAACAGGCCTCAGCAATGCAGGTCTGGGTGCAACCGCCAGGGACTCCCTACGTCGGGGAAGCATTGCTGGAAGCTTATCTGGTCTGTGGCGAGAAACATCTGCTCGATGCGGCTCGATATGCGGCGCACGCACTGGCCATGGGACAGCTCGCGTCGGGCGGCTGGGACTACCGGATCGAATTCGACCCCAAAAAGAGGGACGCCTGGGATTATCGCGTTGACATGCAAGCTTCCGGCAGGGCTGCAAATCCGAAAGCAAAGAACGTCACGACGCTCGACGATGACACAACTCAGGCGGCGCTGCGGTTTCTCATGAAGGTGGATTCTGTGCTGGAGCAGAAAGACCGCAGGATTCATTCGACCGTCGAGTACGCGCTGTCCGCCCTGCTGAAAGCGCAATATCCGAACGGCGCGTGGGCACAGCGATTCAGTGAGTTTCCGAATCCGAAAGAATTCCCCTTAAAAAAAGCGTCGTATCCACAGTCCTGGCCAAAAGAACATCCGAACGTCGACTACCGCAGCTTTTACACGTTCAACGATGACACACTGGCCGACCTGATCGACACGATGTTTCTGGCGGAACAGATCTACAACGAGCCGCGATACGGCGCGGCAGCCCGCAAGGCTGGAGACTTTATTCTGCTGGCGCAGATGCCCGAGCCTCAGCCGGCGTGGGCTCAACAATACAACGTGGAGATGCACCCCGTCTGGGCTCGACGCTTCGAACCGACAGCGGTGACAGGCGGCGAATCTCAGGGCGTCATTCGGATTCTGCTCACGCTCTACCAGCACACACACGACGATAGATATCTGGCCCCCATCCCCAAAGCTTTGGATTACCTGGAACGCTCGCAACTGCCCAACGGCCAGCTCGCTCGGTTTTACGAACTGAAGACGAACCGCCCGTTGTATTTCACAAAAGATTACGTGCTGACGTACGACGATTCCGATATGCCCACGCATTACGGATTCAAAGTCAGCTCGAACGTCGCACGTCTGCGAGAGGACTACCGAACCAGTCGCAAATCTCCACCTGGTGAAGGTTCCATCTGGACAACTTTGAGATCACCTCCGAAACCGAACAGCAGTCTCGCTCGCGATACCGCAAAGCTGATTGCAGCAATGGATTCGCGAGGAGCATGGCTCGAAGATGGCCAGCTCTCGGCGAAGGGCAACGACGATCGCAGCCGGTCGATCATCACCACGAAAACGTTCACGCGAAACGTACGGACGTTGAGTCGTTTTGTCGGCAGCATGAACCGTCAGGCCATGTAGGCCAGTCGTTGGCCACAAATCAGAAACCATGCTGTTTACCATGCAGCAGAAGTAATTCTTTCACCATATGACCAACCTGAAATGGAGCACCGCATGAGTCCTGAAGAAAAAGCCAGCGAACTTGGAATCGATTTTCCTGAGATCCCGAAGCTGTATCTCAACCTCTGCATCCGCACCGGAAATCTGTTGATGACATCTGGTCATGTCAGCAACATTAAAGGGAAGCTGGGTGCAGACCTGTCCGTTGAAGAAGGCTACGCTGCCGCCCGTGAATGCGCCATCAAGATTCTGCAGTCGGTACATCACACTCATGGAACGCTCGACGGTCTGCGAGTGATCAAAGTGTTGGGTTGTGTGAACTCGACACAGGATTTCACCGACCAGCACCTGGTGATCAATGGATGCTCGGATCTGTATCACGAGATCTTCGGAAAAGACGGTGACGGCTTCCACGCTCGCAGCGCGCTGGGGTTCGCATCGCTGCCAACCGGTCCGGGTGTCGAAGTCGAAGCCATCTTTGAGATCAAAGAGGCGTAACGCTCAGCAGTAAATGCATGCCACTGGCTGCGGAGCTTTATGCTCAAAGCACGCGGCCGCTTCCGTAGGGCCGGTTCCTACCGGCCGGCCGCGTGTGTGATTTGCCGTGCGGCCGGTAGGAACCGGCCCTACTGATGCTGCCGCGACGTCTCACTGTCACCGCGCGAGGCAGAGTTCACTTCTGCAGGCGGATATCGACGCTTCCGCTGTGGGCGGTCAAACCTTCTTTCGCGGCCATCAGTCGCAGGTCATCGGCTCCGGCGGCGAGTGCTGCTTCGTTGTACCAGATCACGGATGAGCGTTTCAGAAAGTCGTTCGCGCACAAGCCGTTGGCAAATCGCGCTGTGCCACCTGTTGGAAGGACGTGAGACGGCCCGGCGACGTAATCTCCGACGGCGACTGGCGTGTGATGTCCCAGAAAAATCGCTCCTGCGTTCTGTACGTGTTCGAGCATGCGATCCGGTTCGGCGGTTGAGATGTGCAGATGCTCGGGCGCCATCAGGTCGGTCAACTCAGCGGCTTCCGCTACATCTTTCGCCAGGATCAACGCACCGTAGTCCAGCAGGCTCATTCGCGCCAGATCGCCGCGCGGCAACAGGCTCAGTTGCCGGGTCAGTTCCTGTCGGACTGCTTCGATCAGCGGCTCGTGCCAGGTGATCAGAACTCCGGAACCGGGGCTGTGTTCAGCCTGCGAGATCAAGTCGCTGGCAACAAAGTCCGGGCGGGCGGTTTCATCGGCAAGAACGATGACTTCACTTGGTCCGGCGATGCTGTCGATGTCGACGTCGCCGAAAACATGTCGCTTGGCCAGGGCGACAAACAGGTTGCCAGGACCGACGATCTTGTCGACACGGCGGATACCCGGAACTCCGTACGCAATGGCAGCCACGGCCTGCGCTCCGCCCATGCGATAGACTTCGGTGATACCCAGTTCGTGACACGCCGCAAGAATGTCTGTGTTGTAACCGCCGAATTCGGTCGGCGGCACAACCACAACAAGCTCCTTAACACCCGCCGTTTGAGCCGGAACGGCGGTCATCAACAGCGTCGATGGGTACGCGGCGGCTCCACCAGGCACGCAGATCCCGACACGTTGCAACGGCAGGTAGCGTTGTCGAAGCTCGATTCTGGCGTCACCGTTCTCTCGAACGAGCGAGACATCTTCCGTAAGGACTGCCTGTTGAAACTCGGTGACGTTAGCGCGGATTCGGCGGATCGTGGCGAGATATTCCGGATCGGCGGCGGCGTGAGCGGCTTCGAATTCTGCGGGCGAGACTCGCAGTGTTTCCGCTGTGAGATTTTTACCGTCCAGCTTTTCTGTGTAGTCCAGAACGGTGTCCAGTCCGCCGGTTCGGACATCCTCGCAGATTCTCTCGACCACCTGCTGAGGGGAAAGCGGTTCGCCGAACAGCTCAATCGTACGCAGGCGACCAGCCTCGGAAACCATATTTCCGCGCGGACTCAGCTTGACGCGGAGTCGGTCGAGAACTTCGCGAGCATCATCCTGGCGGCAGTCAATTGTCTGAATCGAAAGTAAGTCGCTCATCAAACTATCCAATACGAAACCGTCAATCCGGGTCAGAGACGGGATGATAGACCGACAATTCCGGACCGCCAGTAACTATGTGCGAAAGTGGAGTGGCGGGAATCGCGAAGACGGGCCCTCCGACCGCTTACTTCGTCGTCGCGGCAAACATTCATACCGCCGCCAAAGACCGCAACTGTCGAACGATCAGCCATTGACTGGTGATGGTCATCACAAGAGTCACCAGCGCGATTACGATCAGCGTCTCTGTCGACGCACTTCGACCGGCAGTTGCCAGGAAAATAACGTTGGGCACAACCACGATTGAAATCCCGAACGGCACCGCTCCCCACTTGACGATCAGCGACAGCAGCACGATGACGTGAACGGCGAACAGGTATTGCACGATCCAGTACCAGCCGTTGTAGCCGATCAGTACTCGCTTCAGGAGATAATGTTCGAAGAAGCGGGGCGCAATGAACGCTCCGACAATAAACACCAGGATAGCCGGCAGAAAGGCCGGTGCCACTCCCGCCAGTTTTCCCAGCGCGACTCGCGTGATCGATTTCGGGAGGAGCACAAGTCCTGACCAGGTTTGCCAGCGGAGTTCTTCGCGAAAGACTCGCGACAGATAAATGGGAATCTCGACAATCAGCGCGGTCAGCATCGAAGCCATCAGCGTTGAGCCGACGTTGTCCATGACTTCGGTTTGCACCCGTCGAGCAATCATCACACTCATTCCACCCATCAGAATGGAATACGCCAGTAGCTTGATCAGGACAGCGGTGACACCGCCCGTCAGGAAATTGAAATCCTTCCAGACAAGAGCGTGGCGCCAGACTCGGCTTTGCGAGGCGACGCGTTTGGAAAATAACGCCATCATCCCTCGCGCCGGAGTACTTTGAGCTTCGTTGCGGGTGCACACGTCAAAAAGTATCCACGCGGCACCAAACAGGACGACACCGCAACTCAGGTTCAACACGACCTGAAAGCTCAACGGATTGCCGGCGTAATTTGTTGTCAGGATGACATTGAGCGAATCCAGCGGTGTCGTGCTTTCGACCGATCCAGCGAACTCATCGATTGATTCTCGAACAACCGAACTGATTCGATTTCCTTTGAGAAGCTGCTTTGCGGCGTCGCGAAGCAGAAATGGAAACACGTAGATCGTGGCCAACGTCGCAGCAGCCAGCGAAGCTGCGAGATCCGATCGGGCACACACGGTCGACAGAAACGCTCCGAGCCCGGCCAGCAGCACGGCGAAAGACAGCAATGCGACATAGGCCGCCAGAATCTGGTTGACGGCCACTCCACCCAGTGTGATCGCCAGGAACGTAAACGGAAGCTGCACCGAAAGCAGCAGAATGACTCCCAGCAAACGGGGAGTTACCTTGCCCATCAGAATTCCGACCGGACTGATCCCTGCCATGCGGAGCAGTCCGAGCGTCATTTCTTCTTTCTCTTCCGTTATGACGGTCGAGAAGAAACTGATACCTGCGAGATTCAGTAGAAAGAAGTTGACCCAGCAGATGCTGCGAAACACGTCTCGACCGGGCGCGCTGTACTTTTCGAAGGCGACCTGAACCTGCACAAGAAACAGCAGCATCAGCAACGCAAAGCCCAGCCGGATCAGATGAGTTCGTGCCAGTCGCGTGTCGACTCGCATCGACCTTTCGACCAGTGCAAAGGTGCCGCGACCAAGCATCAGCGAACTCCCTTCTCGGTCAGATCCATGAACGCCTGATTGAGATGCCGCTGCGCCCTTGAGAATCCCGTCACGGTGATTCCGAGATCCATCGCCGCCTTCAGTACTCCGTTCGTGTCGAGTATTTCCGGATCGAAAGAAATGCTGAGGTCCAGTGAACCTTCCACGTTCTCAACGCTGACAATGCCCGGACTCGCGCCGAGTTTTTCGGCCAGACCGTTCAACGGCCCCGCTGGAGTGAGTCGAAACGTCGGAAAGTCAGTCTGGTGGTCGAGCAGGCTCTGCATCGCGCCACAGTATTTGATCGTACCGCGATCGATGATGGTGACGCTGTCGCAGAGTTCTGCGAGTTCGCTGAGAATGTGCGAACTGATGATGATGGTTTTGCCCATGCCTCGCAGGGCTCGCAGAACGTCCATGAGTTCGATACGGGCTCGGGGATCAAGTCCGGACGCGGGCTCATCCAGCAGCAGAATGTCGGGGTCGTTGACGAGGACTCGGGCAAGTCCAACTCGCTGCTGCATCCCTCGGGACAGGCCGTTAATCAGATCGCCTCGCCGACCGCCCATATCCGTCAGCTCAAGAACCTCGTCCAGAACTTTCGTGCGAGTCGCAAGAGAAAGTCCGTAGGCTGCGGCGAAAAAGTCGAGGTATTCGTAAACGGTCATTTGCCGATACATGCTGAAATGGTCCGGCATGAAACCAAGTCGCCGTCGCACTTCGAGATAGTCCGTCGCGACGTCTTTGCCGAAGACCTGAACCTTTCCGGTCTGCGGTTTCAGCAACGTGCAGATTAACTTGAGCACAGTCGTCTTACCGGCTCCGTTGGGACCAACGAAACCGTGCAGCGATTGAGCCGGGACATCGAAATTAATGTCGACCAGCGCCTTAAACTTGCGAAACGAATACTGCACGCCTCGCAGCACAACGGCGGGTTCTGTAGCTGCTTGCTTCGTTGGTTGAGTCATGGTTGTGCGAGTTACTTTGTGAGTGCGGTGTTCAGGGTGTCTGATCTATTTTCATATCTCGAACCAGGTGTCCCGCCAACGTGACGCTGTCCAACTACTTGTCAGCGGCATCAGGTAAAGAAAGGTCCAGGCGGTAAAGGATCCGGCCGTTCTGGTTGCCGAAAGAGGCATTCGTGGCAGTAGCGTTTCGGCAGGCAAGCTG
>JAQBWV010000328.1 GCA_027624335.1 Planctomycetota bacterium | reverse complement strand
CACCCGCATCAGTCACTGATTAACAACTACCACCCCCTACCCGCGTAGCCCCGGACCGGCAGTTACACTCGCTGCTGAGCTGCTGAGTACGAACGTGCGACACTTCTTCGGTGCAGGGAACGCTGCTCAAATCGCGATCGGTAAGTCTAACTATCCGGCGGTGATGGGGCTTTACGACATACCAGGTAGCTTTGCTAACAATGGTGTATTTTATAACAACAGCAGCACTGGCCTAAAGTCGATCACGGACGGCGCGTCGAATACGTTTGCCGTTGGTGAACGGGACACACGCTGTGGTGCGGCCCACTGGGCTGGCTGCCGAAACCCGCCCGGCCCGTGCCACTGGGGCGTTTATCAGAATCGCGGGCGAATCAGCAAAAAAGTAAATTCACCGGAGTCGGTTCCGACGCCAAGTCAGAACTCGCATCCGGGGTGGGATCCATGCGATTCATGCGGTGAAGGGTTCAGCAGCCCACACACAGGCGGGGCACATTTTCTGTTGTGTGACGGCTCCGTGCAATTCATCAATGAGAACATCGAGTTCAGAAATGCGGGACTGACCCAGGCACAATTGAGTTCTGGAACGGCTTTCAATTCATCGAATCTCGGTGTTTATCAGAGACTCGGTATTATAGATGATGACGCAACGATCGGTGCCTTCTGACGGATACGTCGCTGATGCATTCCCTGAGCTACCACGCTCTCGCCGGACTTCTCATGTTCGTAATCGGCTGCGGTGCCCCTGACGGTCCGGAACTCGGAACCGTGAGTGGTGTCATCACACTCGATGATAAGCCACTGCAAATGGCGACCATTGAGTTTTCCCCTGTTGCCCCGGGCGGGTCCTCTTCGAGCGGAAGAACCGATGCCACTGGACGATACGAACTGATGTATCTGGCCGGAAAACCTGGAGCGATAACCGGGCAGTACGTTGTCCGGATTACGACCTGGAGACAAGAGCACGTTCCTGGGGCAGCTCCGCGAGTAATCGCTGAACTCGTTCCGCCGATCTATAACAGTGAAAGCAAATTGTTCCGCGACGTGATTTCCGGATCAAGCACGCTGGATTTTGAGCTCAGTTCCTCCGCAGATGAGCCGGTAGAAAATGAACTGTCTGATTCTGAATAGATCATCCGGTTGGAATCAATCAATCGCATGTTGAAAACTCAATCGCTCCGCACAGTACTCCTGACCGTTCGCATTGGCTTCGAGTCGCATTTGGCATTAGAGGATCGCCGGGTATCGTGAGTCCGACACCTGAGCGAATCCGGTTCCGTTCGAATTAACGAACTGGTGCCGCTGCGGAAGCAGTTGCAGCCGGGAATCTGTCATCGTTCGGAATCCGATCAGCCTGGGTTTCCTCGTGTCGAAGTTGCCGTTAGATCATCACTCGACAGATCAGGCGTGTGACCAATCACAGGAGCGAGTTTCTGTGTAAAAACTTGCGGCGCCGATCGAACGGCAGGTACAGGATCCGGAGTGAGCAACCAATGGGCGAAGGCCGTTTTACTGATCCAGACCCGTATGATTGCCGATATGCCTTCGCTGCTCGACCTCGGTCAGTCGCTTGGGAAACGATCCAACTACCGACCACTCCGCCGCGAACGTTCTGGGTCTGATTCAAACCGCAACATCTGCCCACAGCGATCGTCCTTCAAAATGTCTCCCGACGATCACTCTACGAACACGCCAGTAGCGGTGCGGAATCTTGCACAGGCACCTGGTGTTGTTCCAGTGAGAGTGTTCATGTGCTCTCTCTTCGGCTTTCAGTTTCCAGGACAAGGAGACTCCGCTCCATATTTCGATCATGCGTTTGCCGACTCGCCAGCCGGAACTGATCCCAACATCGTGCTCTCTATCAAACCTCCACCCCTGCAGTCCGCGTCTGGCCACACTTCGGCACCGGCATTCGATGAGGACACTGAAGACTTCTCAGAAGATCAGGTTGAAGAGATCTTCGATAAGCATGGATCGGGATTGGAAAGGAAGCCTTCAGGCGGAGTGTCAACTGCAGAGTCTGCAGAAGCAACTTCTGGACCTGCAGACGCAACTGGGCACGATGAATCGCGACCTCGGTCCCGACGAGCGTCTTTACTTCGATCGATTGGATCAGGACGACTGGCCGGAAGCTCGACGAGCCCTTCGCGATGCAACCACTCGACTGGCGAGATACATCAAAGAAATGGACTCCGGTGAAACGGTTTACGCTGGAAAGAAACGCTGGTTCGATAAGAATCTCAGGACTTACGTGGTACCGCGAATCACGTTCGATGGTATTGATTCAGCCCACCATGAGTTTGAGAACTACCGATCTACCATGCAGGATCTCGTCACCAGAATGCAGGCTGCCTAATACCACGGACTCCAGGAAGGCGAAGTCCGAGATCAGCAGGCGCTGAACAGAATCGAGACGAAAGTAGCGTCCATCAGAAACAAACGCTGACTTTGCTTTGAGAGCACAGTTGCTGGAGTTGCCCTCGTTGCATCACAAATCATTCCGCAAATTACGTCGTCAGCTAATTTGCAAGCCCCTTGTTGCGACCAGGCGGTTGGTCTGGCAGAATCCGCCCGCGGTAGCAACCGCCGCCCGCCCCCGTAGCTCAGTTGGATAGAGCACAGCTTTCCTAAAGCTGGGGTCACAGGTTCGAATCCTGTCGGGGGTATCTTCTGTCCAGTATGGGGCCGCACGGCTTCGTTTCCGGCTGTATTCTGATTGTCGGCTGATTGTCGCACGGCTCGTCGCGGTCACTTGCGGCAGCATACTGCACCGGATTCTGCAGCGCGCCTGAAGTCGCTTTATCAGGTTTGCATGCGTCGTCGAAATGGGCGTCTGTCGTTTGCAGGTAGTGCTTCATCGCGATGCGCGGGGAATTCCCCAGCCAGCTCGTCACCACGTGGATCGGGAAGCGTTCGACAAGTTCCGTTTCACGAGTCGATCGACAGTTCTGGAACGGCTTCTTCCAGGGCGTCAGACCGGCTCTCTTGATGATCCGGTTGAGCTGCGTACGAAGATTGGTATTCGTACTCCGGTAGCGAGTGATGACGAACTGTGCTCCTTCAGCTGCCTGATCAAACGCAGCTTCCAGGTGAATTCGTATTTCCGGGAACAGTGGAATCGTTCGCAGGCCCGTCTTTGGACTCTGCACTTGCAGGCGGTTCTTGGTCCAGTCAACACAGTCCCACGTGAGTGTCAAACACTCTGACGGACAACGCAGCCCGCCGAATCGGACCAACGCGAACAGCAGCCGCCACTCAACGTCGGGACAGGCATCAGTAACTTTGTCTGCCATTTCCCGTGTCACGAAGAACAGACGCGACTCGTCGGCCTGGACGGAGCAACCCTTAATGTCATCGAACGGATCAGTCGCAATAAGCCGTTTTCGATAGGCGGCCCGCGTGAACTGCTTCGCCCGACCCATGTGCCGCCGGACAGTGTTCTCTCCAAGTTGAGTCAGCATCCATCGCCACAGCTCGTCTCCATCGCCCGGCGAAACATCTCTGAGTAACTTCGTCTTTCCCAAGAATCCTACAATGTAACCCTCTGCCTGCTGCAGGTTGTTGACAGTGCGCCCCGCCAGGTCAGTTCGAGCGTTGATGTACTCTCCGATCCATTCCGCGAATGTAAGACTTCGGCGTCCCTGCCCCTGGATCAGGCCAACGCTACTCAGGCGGTCGAGCATCACCTGATCCAGTTCCGCAATCCATCGGGCGGTGTCGCCATCAATGGCATGACCGGTAATGCTTGCCGTTACAAGATTCTCAAGACGTCCTTTGAACTTCTCAGCATCCCGAACGGATATCTTGCCGAGTCGAATGCTGCGGCGTTTTCCATCCGCACCAACGAATTGAACAGTCTTCCGACCATTCGCTTGCTTCGAAATACTTGCCATTATCGTTTGGTCCTTTTTTCTACTGTCTGCTGCATTGTGCGGGCCAGGATAGCGCCCTGCTTTCAGATGCACCAGATTGATTATCAAAGTATTTTTCGGGGATGTGCCCCAAGGACCGCTGCCAAAACTGACAAAAGCACCTTCTGTCAGTTTTGGCAGGGTGTTTAGATTTCGTTCGAGTGGAATCGCGGGTTGATGTGGTAAGTCGTCGATGAACGACCGTTCGTCCTGATGTCCTCGGAGCGAAGCACGTCGTGATCGATCAGGACATCGACTGCAGCGGCCACTTCTTTCCGGTCTGTCAAACCAGACCAGTTTTTGCGGTAGACATCGCGGAGCGTGAACCGGTCGGATACCGAGCCATTTTTTATCTTCGCAGCGAGCCGATGAGCTGCACCGATCGACGGCTGTGTGACCGATGCATAGATTCGACGCGCGTGCGTTTCGAGGTAACGTGCCCACCCAATCGCGCGCTTCAATGCAGTCTCGCTGACTGGCCCACCGGTAGGCTCATCAGCGAGATGGACCAACAACGCCAACGTTGGAATCAGGCTGCGGTATTTGGCGAGGTGACTCTCAATAGCCGGATGATCATTTCCCGAACGTACTTTCTTTTCTACTTCAGACCGCCAGCCGTCAAAGAGCTCCTGTGCTGGTTCGCTGAATCTCAGAAAAGGGACATCTTCTCCGGTTTCATACTCCGCCCCTAAAAAGAGAGGTTCGACACCATCAAGTCGCTCGAACACTGAGTACGCTTCTTCTTTAGACTCAGAATTCGGCCAGCGATCCACGTTTTGCCAGCTCTTCGGACAGTCCGGCCAAACGGCAAGCTGAAGACGTTGTACCAGACCATCGTCACCACCGCCTCCAGCAGCCTGTTTTCGGAGATACTCGCCCAATGGACCCGGTTGAAATCCGCCGATCATGGAGACGATTGCAGCCAGAATATCGACCGTACCTCGTCCGATCCGGTCGTAAGTGAAATGTCCGGCGCCGTTCCATGCTTCCAGATAAAACGCTCTTGATCCCTCAGCCCCTGCCTTGTCGAGACTTTTGAGAAACCCAGTCAGTTCATCGCGAAACAGAGTTAATCCGTTTGGGTTTTCGTTTAGCAATTCGCCTAGTTTCTCGACCGTGCAATCATTAACCAGATGCCGTTTTCGATGTGGCGCAGGGATATCGACAGATTCCATTTTTTGGGCGATTGCCTCAGCTCCTTCGTTGGCCTTGATTGCCGCCGCTAGCTGTTTCTCCAGCACTTTTTTCGTTGCAGCGGCAATGAGAACTGAGACTTTGTGTTCTTTCTCGGCGTCCTCGAAGTTTACTTTCGCTTTCGCTTCGAGCTGCCTCATGACACGTAACGGCTCTGAAAGTGCCGGCGTCTTCATGAGCCCTGGTCTGCCGATGACAGCGCCCCAAAGATTCGGCACAACCATCCAAGGTGTCCGTCGTTGCGGGCGAATTCCGATCGTCCTGCCAACGATTCCGGCAAGAGCAACCATTGCGGCTACTGCGGGAAAATCCATCGGACACTGCAGCCGTTCTGCAATGTCGGTAATCCACAATCGAAGAGACTCTGGCAGAAGCTCTGCGTCAAACGACTCGACGGGTAACAGTTCATCAGGCAAGTCTTGAGGTTCGGGCCAGTCAGCTTCGGACTCAGGAACGATATCTCTTCGACTTCCGAAACCTTGTTCTGCAAGAGCTGAAGCTGCCCTGTGCAGGTCGCCACCGTGCTCAAGTGCAGCGTAGAGCTGGAATGGTGAGTAGGCTGTGTCCGGCTCCAACCCGGCGACCGAGCTGCTGAACAAGTAGAATGTCGTTCCATTAAATGTGGCAGAATGACCGTCTTGCCGGTTCTTTCCAGGTCGCGTGTAGTGCTCCTGATTGCCGTCCCGGTACGACAACTGCCAACCATGTCGTTCCAAAAATCTCCGCAAGTCACCGCGACGATTAAAGTCATCTCCCGGACGAAACGATTCACGATCGACAGTCTGGTCGTCAGAAGATGCTGGACGTTCCCGTGGAGACGAACCAGAAACAACCTGTTCTTCGTGACCACGTTTCCGAAGAATCGCAAGATGAATACTCTCAACTGCTGCCTCCAGAACGTCAGCGTTAACCTCCACCAGTTCCCCTTCGAGACGGTCATATCTGCTGCCGTCGGGATGTATGCTCGGACCGACAACAGTCTGGCAGCCTGTTGAACGCAGCTCGATTGTGGTGCTCTTTTTCTTGTCCTCGATGAGCATGTCTTTGAACGGACGTGATCGTGCTCCCCGGCATTCATAGAAGACGTGACTGCCCGGTCGTCCTTCACGTCCGGTGAAAATGCCACCTGGTGGCAAGTATTCTGGCGCCAGCTCAACGGATTCATCGCAGTCCAGG
>JAQBWV010000327.1 GCA_027624335.1 Planctomycetota bacterium | reverse complement strand
ACGCCCCAACCGACATCTCGCTCGACAACCTGTCGGTCAGCGAAAACGCCGCCGGTGCCGTTGTCGGAAACCTGGCGAGCACGGACATCGACACGGGCGACTCGCATTCGTACCTCGTTGACGACATTCGGTTCGAAGTCGTCGGCAGCCAGCTCAAGCTGAAGGCCGCGGCGAGTCTTGATTTCGAAACTGAGCAAACGGTCAACGTTACGGTCACTTCGACCGACCTGCAGGGATCACCGGTCGTCAAAGCGTTTGTCCTGAGCGTCACCGATGTGAATGACATCGCTCCGGTGATTGACCCGGCTCAGTCATTCAACATCGCCGAGGACGTCGCCAACTCGTCCGTCGTCGGCACAGTCACGGCCAGCGATGCCGACACGACGGGCGAACCTCGTCAGAACTGGATGATCACCGGCGGAGATCCCGGGGGAGTCTTCGCCATCAACGCGTCCACCGGCCAGATCACGATCGCCGACAACTCGACGATCGACTTCGAAACTGCTCCGACCAGCTACACGCTGAGCGTCACAGTCTCCGACGGAGTGAACACGTCGAGCATTGAGACGGTTGCGATCACGGTCCTCGATCAGAACGACGAATTGCCGATCGTGACGCCGAGTCAGTCGTTCAACGTCAGCGAATCCGCAACCAACGGAACAACACTCGGCACGGTAACCGCCACCGACATGGACACCGGGACGACGTTCAGCAACTGGACGATCACCGGCGGGAACACCGGTGGAGTCTTCGGTATCAACGCCACGACGGGCACGTTGAGCGTTGTCGATCGGACGAACCTCGATTTCGAAACAACGCCAGATTACGTGCTGAGCGTCACTGTCAGCGACGGCGTCAACACATCGACGAGCCAGACAATTTCGATCAGTGTGACTAACTTGAACGACAATGCGCCCATCAGCAATTCCGACACTTACGCGGTCAGCCAGGACACAATACTGAACGTCGCGTCGACCTCTGGCGTTCTCGCCAACGATACCGATGCGGACGGAACTTCGCTGACAGCTTTGCTGGTTTCCGGCACTGCCAACGGCTCATTGACACTGCAATCTGATGGCAGCTTCACTTACACGCCAGACTTCGAGTTTTACGGCGTGGACAGTTTTAGTTATCAGGCCTTCGACGGAACTTTCGTCAGCGCGGCTCGCACGGTGCAGTTGAACGTCATCTGGAATGTCGCCCCACCTCCGTCAGCCGGCTCTGCGTCGAGTGAATCATCTCAGGGCGAATCAGTTCAGGAAGCAGACTCGCAGACCGACACCGCAACCAGTCCAGCTCAAGATGAGGAGTCCGCCGTAATCACGGCTCCAGCGGTCGGGGCACCGAATTTCAATTCTGGAATCACACAGACCTCGACGGCAGCGCAGAGCAGCGACAATTCGCAAGACGACAGCGATCAGCAACTGGCTCAGGGGCCAGTGGGGGATACAGACGATTCGCCGGACTTCTTTACACGCGGGTCAGGCCGCATGGAGCTTCAGGAATCTGCCGGCAATCGCAGCTCCAGCACATCCAGCGAGATTTCCAGCGGAATCTCAGCCGAAGTGGAAGTGAGCTTTCAGAATAGTCTCCGATTTGCTGGCGAGGATCTCAGCTATCTGGTGGGTACCGATTTCATTCAGGAACTCGAGCAGGTCGAAAAGGAATTCGAATTTGACGGAGCCGTTCCTGAATGGGCAGCCGGCACCGCAGTGGCGACCGGTGCGAGTGTCTCCGTGGGCTACATCGTATGGATGTTGCGCGGCGGGTACGTTCTGGCGAGTGTCATGTCGACGTTGCCTGTGTGGCAGCATATCGACCCGCTTCCAGTACTGGCGGCGCTCGACGCAACCGACGATGACGATGACGAATCGCTTCAAACCATGATCGACAGTGCTTCAGACAAGTCGGACGATTTAGAGAATCCGGTCTCCGTCGAATCGAACTTCGATAACTCGCGGGAAGATGTATCCGTATGAAACTCTTATCGCTGTTGAAACTCCCATCACTGAGTCCACGACTTCGAATCGTGAGCGGCCTCGCCAGCTTGCTGGTGAGCGTGCTGCTGGGCGCGATGGCTTTGCATCTCGTGCCGGATCGGCGAACGGCGGTGATGGAAGGCCGAAGTCAGTTGTGTGAAGCCATTGCCGTCAATAGTTCGGTGCTGGTGAACCGCGACGATATTCGGCGTCTTCAGGCAATTCTGACGGTCCTGGTATCGCGGCATGATGACATCCTGTCGGCCGGAATTCGCAAGGCCGATGGCGAACTGGTCGTCGATGTGGCGCATCATGGTCAGCAGTGGATAGAATTTGGCGCCGAGTACTCAACCGATTCTCAGGTCTTTGTTCCACTGAAAAATGCGGAAGGGCAGTGGGGCAGTCTCGAATTGCGGTTCCAGCCGGTGCATGGGGATATCTGGTTCGAGATTGTCCATAACCCGTGGGTCCGACTCGTTGGATTCGTCACGAGCCTGTGTGTGTTGAGCTGGTATTTTTATCTGGGGAGAATCCTGGAGCAGCTCAATCCGTCACAGTCCATTCCCGGTCGAGTGCGTGAAACGCTCGACACACTCGCCGAAGGCCTGTTGGCAATCGATCGAAAAGGTCGCATCGCACTGTGTAATCAGGCCTTTGCGATGACGCTTGGTGAAGATCCGGACAAGCTGGTCGGGCGGAAGGTCGTTGATTTGCCATGGCAGGTTCAGACGACCTTGTCCCTCGGCCCGGGTCTATTTCCCTGGGACGGGGTGCTTTCAGGTGCAGAAACACTCGCGCAGGGGACATTGCGACTTCTGGCCAGCGACAACACGGTTCGAATCTATCAGGTGAATTGTGCGCCGGTCGTGGGGAAAGAGGCTCAGGTCCGTGGTGTCTTCTGTTGCTTCGAAGATGTCACGGAGCTTGAGTCTCAGAAATTGCAACTCGCCGAATCACGAGCGTCAGCCGAAGCCGCGAACCAGGCGAAAAGTGCATTCCTGGCCAATATGAGTCATGAAATCCGAACACCGATGAATGCGATCCTGGGATTCGCCGAAGTGTTGCGGCGTGGCATGTATGACAGTCCGGAGCAACAAGCCGAATACCTGGAAACGATCCACTCCAGCGGTCAGCATCTGCTGCGTTTGATTAACGATATTCTGGACCTGTCGAAGGTCGAAGCCGGTCGCCTTGAAGTCGAGCGAATCGCGTGCTGTCCACATCAATTACTGCTGGAAGTTGTCACGGTTCTGAAAGTGAAGGCCGACGAGAAACAGCTTCGCATGGAGTGTCTGACTCCAGGCGGCCTGCCGGAAGTCATCGAAACCGACCCTGGACGTTTGCGACAAATCCTCACCAACCTCATTGGGAATTCGCTCAAATTCACGGAGACCGGCGGCGTTTCCGTCGTGGCGAAGATGCTGTGCGGAACGAAGACTCGACTTCAGATCGACATCATCGATACCGGCGTCGGAATTTCCGAGGAAGCCCGGCAGCGGATCTTCGATCCGTTCAGTCAGGCTGACACTTCGATCACACGGCGTTTCGGTGGAACCGGCCTCGGGCTGACCATCAGCAAGAGATTTGCCGAATCACTGGGCGGCGACCTGACGGTGTCCAGCATCCCCGGTAAAGGCAGTACTTTCACCGTTGTGATCGACGCAGGTGAAATCGACGAGGCTGCTCGCGTGCTGGACATTTCCAGGTTCGAAGCTGAGGCTCGACAGGCGTCACAAATCGAACGCGGTAAGCGGTTTCGCTTCGGGGCATCGCGTATCCTGCTCGTCGACGACGGCGAGGCAAACCGGCAGCTCATTCGACTCGTCCTTCAACGCCACGGGTTGCTCGTCGAAACTGCTGTCAACGGTCAGGAAGCCGTCGATAAAGCGGCGACGTCTAACTACGACATCATCCTGATGGACATGCAGATGCCAGTCATGGATGGCTACATCGCAACGCAAACGCTGCGGGAACAGGGACTGGAAGTTCCAATCGTTGCTCTCACCGCAAACGCGATGCGAGGTGACCGGGAGAAGTGCCTCAACGCCGGCTGTAGTGGATTCCTTTCCAAGCCGGTCGATCTGGATCAACTGCTGAGTTATGTAGCCGAACTGCTTGGTGTTGAAGAGAGTGACAGTGAGATTTGCGACTTCCTGCCAGGAATTCAGCCTGCGACACCAGCGATCATGACGGAGTCAACCGGGAGAATCTCAGAAGGCGGTCTTGACCGACTTTCACAACCACCACCGCCGATTCTGAGCAGCGCAGATGAGGAAGCTGCTCGCCTTACGGTTGTTTCGGAGTCGATATCGACTGAGGATTGTGAGCCATCCTGCAGCGATGACACCGAGCAACCACGATCGGTCACCCTCACAGCGGGACACCATACCCGCTCGACTGAATTGCTTGATCAGGTACTGAGCGAGGTTCACGCTTCAACAGATGACGTGAAACAACCGCGTCGCTCGACGGCGAATTCGAAACGGAGTGCGAAGCCCGAATTTGATCCTTACGACACAGCCAACGTGTTCCCCTCTGAATTGACCGCCAGCGTGTCGTCGTCAAAAGCGGTTCACGAGCCGATCGTTTCGGAATTGCCGTTTGATGATGCTGAGTTCCAGGAAATTGTCATCGGCTTCGTCGACAAACTGCGAATCGAAGTCGAAGAATTGCAGCGGGTGTGGCAGAGGCGAGATCTGGAAGAAGTCGCACGGATCGCGCACTGGCTGAAAGGGGCAGCCGGAACGATGGGCTTTCGCGTGTTTACCGCACCATCCCTGAAACTGATGGAACTGGTCCGCATGGAGCAACTTGAACAAATCGAACCAGTTATCCGGGAGCTTACCTCGATGGTCGCCGCGATCGAAGTTCGTCAACCGGTTTGACACATGGTCCCGGCGACATACTGCCAGCAACACCGTGTCGCAGTAAACGCACCTTCCAAGTGGTCTATTCTGATGGGGAATATTCCCGAAATCAGAAACAGCGACTGATTTGTTCCGTCAAACTCGCCTGACGTATACCAGGTTTGCAATGCAGGACTGAGCCTGCGGTGCATCATCCGGATAACGGCTCGGCCTGACCATAACTCGCAGCGGCAAAAGCGATCAGGGGCAAAAGCGATGGAAGCTGTCTTAGACGAAATCGACTTGACCGAAGACCTGCGCGACGCCCGGGTAGTGCCGCCGCGATTGTCAGCAAAAGCGACAGGCAACTCGAACCGCAACAACAACTCACTCGACGATCTGACTCGAAATGCCGGGATCATGATCATCGACGATGAAGCCTACAATGTGCTGGTGGTCCGAAAATTTCTGCAGCATGCCGGGTACCTGAACTTCGTAACCACGACGGAGTCCCCGAAAGCCATCAACCTGATGAAGCAGGATATGCCGGATGTCGTACTTCTTGATGTGATGATGCCGGGCGTCAGTGGAATCGACATTCTTCGCGTCATGAAACTGACACCGGAACTGTCAACAATTCCGGTCATCATCCTGACGGCATCGCCTGATCCCGCATTGAAGACGCAGGCGCTGGAACTCGGAGCAACAGACTTCCTGGCGAAACCGGTCGACCCCAGCGAACTGGTGCTGCGGGTCCGAAACGTCCTCGCCGCGAAATCACACTTTGACATGCTGGCCAGGTATTCTGTTGAGCTTGAGCAGCAGGTTCAGGCTCGAACGAAAGAACTGGAAGCTTCACGTCGGCACATCATCTTCTGCCTGGCTCGAGCGTCAGAGTTTCGCGACAACGACACAGGCCATCACGTGATTCGGGTCGGCAAGTATGCCGGTGCAATTGCTCGCCAACTGGGCTACTCGACAGGACAGGTCGAGGCTCTTGAGCAGGCAGCACAGCTCCACGACGTTGGCAAGATTGGAATCCCGGACAGCATTCTTCATAAGCCCGCGAAGCTTGACCCGGAAGAATACGAATTCATCAAGAAACACCCAGGTTTCGGCAAACAGATTATCGAGTGCATGCCGGAAGGAGAGTGGCAGCATCTTAAGGGGCACACGAAACTCGGTGGTCAACTGCTGGATGTAAAGTCCGAACCGATCATGCGTATGGCGTCACGAATTGCTCTGACTCATCATGAGTGGTGGGACGGCAATGGCTATCCACTGGGACTCGCGGGAGAAGACATCCCAATTGAAGGACGCATTACTGCCATCGCGGATGTCTACGATGCATTGAGCAGCAAACGTCCCTACAAGAAGCCTTTTTCTCGTGAAAAGTGTTTCCAGATGCTTGAAGAGAATCGTGGTACGCAATTCGATTCGCGTGTGCTCGACGCGTTCTTTGCCCGCAC
>JAQBWV010000041.1 GCA_027624335.1 Planctomycetota bacterium | reverse complement strand
CAAACTGTTGCACAGCAAGCAGTTGCAATAACCGCTGGCGGATAATCTCCCCCTCTCCGCTCTTACCAGATAAGGACTTACGTCAGTCGGACGTGAGTCCTTTTTTCGTGTACTGAGCCCACGGCGCAACAAATGCGCAACAGCACGGCGCTCGGATGGCACTTACATCTCTGGCGCAGCCCCTTGACAGCCTGGAATAATACTGAGGTCGATCCTCAGTTAGTTCGACCGCGACTGACACTTCAATCGTGGAAAGGGCAGCGTCAGTGGCAAGTACCCGGCAGGACAAACGAAACGGACGGTTTCTCGTCGTCTTCAGATTCTGTGGCCGACAGTTTCAACGCGGTCCTGGAACATCATCTCGAAAGGCTGCAATTGCGACTGCTGCCCGAGTTGGAGACACGATTCGCCTCATCGAACAAGGCCGAATCGAGGTGCCGATGGACGTTGACCCGGCTGAGTTTATTCTTTCGGACGGTCGGATATTAAAGCCTCGGGTTGAAGCAATTCCGATCCGTCTTGATGAACTGTTCAAACTGTATCGCTCATCAATGCCCAGAGGGGCAAAGGAAGAACGAACCCTGGAAGGCGAACAGCTTTACTTCAAACATTTGCTGAGGTATTTCGGGCCGAAGCGAATCGTGCAGTCAATCGGTCTTGCTGACGTTCAAACTTACGTGGCCGATTGTTCCAAAGACACCTATCGTGACAGCCCCATTACCATCGACACGATTCGAAAGGAGCTGTCAACGTTCCGGCTTGTCTGGAACTGGGCATTATCGCAGTCGAGACTGGCGATGTCCTGTCCAACCAAAGGAGTGAAGTATCCAAAGCGTGACGCCAAACAACCGTTCATGACGTGGAGCGAGATCGAACGAATCATTAGTCGTGGCGGCCTCACTGCGGATGAGGAACACGATCTTTGGGATTGCCTGTTCCTCAGCACTGACGAAGTCGGCAGCCTACTGGAACACACACTCAACGAAAAGAAACTGCAGCGATCCTCAGAAATCAATTCATCCAAAGAAACCGCCGCCTGAACCAACAGCTCTCAAATCCAACAATTGAACGTTTCTCGGAATGTGACTGGCCCGACGCAGCCGGCAGTCTACGTGAAGGCCTGACAGACATGTTCACGATCAACCGCCTGGGCCTGCCGTCTCAACTGTGTCGGTGCCTCGGGACCACGAATCTGATCGACAACGGCCACAGCGCAATCCGTCACCGAATGCAACGTGTGAAGAACTGGCAAAACGGCACGATGGCTTTACGCTGGACGGCTGCCGCCTTCGAAGCCAGCTCGAAAGGCTATCGTGGCATCAAGGGCTATGAGCAACTCTGGATTCCAAAAGCCGCCCTGCAGGAACTCCTCAAAGACGATCAACTCGTCCAACGGGTAACCGCTGAGTAACGTGATCCTACCAACCCGCCGACACCGGAACTTTCAACACGGCGCGGGGCTATATTGTGCAACATCCTGAGTTCATCCAGAAGTTATTGTCATCAATCCCGGCGATCTCGCGAACACGAATCTGTTTCGGGACTATTCCTTAAACGCGACTCAATGTTCCGGTGTATCCGCCAAACGTATCGGTCTCGACGCCAAGCCTTCGAAGGATGGTGACGAAGAGTTGTGCCAGTGGAAGCTCTTCAGCTTCTATTTTGCCTCTCCATCCAGCATCACTGACGATTCCTGCGCCGGCCTGATTGTCTTCATTCCCTTTGCCGAATTTGAGATACCGACCATTGGTAAATCCCAGGTTCTTACCGCCGGCAGAGATAATCGGATAGTTGCGAGAAAGGTGGAAACTGCTGGATGCGGAGCCATGCATGGCCAATGTGTTGTCCAGCAAGTTGCCTTTTCCGGTTGGCTCGGGAGTATCCTTCAGTCGTTGCACGAATCGACCGAATTCCTCGGCTTGATAGCGATTATAAGTGCCGAGATTTTCCCAGCCTTTGGGCTTCTTGACGGCATGTGTCAGACCGTGAGCGCCACCCAGGCCAACGGCCATGGATAACAGGTCGTGTGGACCTTCGCCGTTTTCTCTCCCCAGCTGAAACGTCGCCACGCGGGTCGAATCACTCAGGAAGGCGAGATAGATCAGCTCGTACATCGTCTGGAAGTAGAGTCTGGCCTCCCTGGGTTCTGCGTCCAGATGCAGGTTTCGGGCATCCACACTGGGCACTGGCGTATCAAGCCATTTTTGAGCCTTCTCCAGTTTGACTTCCGTATCGCGTACGGAGTCAAGATATTGCTTAAGCGTCTCTTGATCGTGTTTCGAGAGTTGTCGTCCCAGCGATCGTGTATTGGCAATTAGAAGATCCAGAGCACTCTTGCTTCTCGCCAGTCTCGCTGCAGCGTCCTTGCTGCTGGTGACAAACAGCAGGTCAAAAATCTGCTTCGGCTTATTCATCGCAGGAATCGGCCGTCCCTCCTGATTGAAGGACTGCGTCTGTGCGCCACGAGGCCCGCCAACTCCGCCATTCGTCGACAGGACCAGTGATGAATGTCGAGTGAACTCCCCTGCCTGCTTCGCATACACCTGATCCAGAGAGATCGAGTTCCTGTACGGGCCATGCCCGCCCGTGGCCGCGCCCGTCAAATACTGATCGGCATTGGAGTGGCCGTGGACCGTCCTCGCGGCAGGATGTGACAGCCCGGAATAAATCGTGATGTCGTTGCGTAGTGGCTCCAGCACATCGAGCACTTTGGTCAGTTCGAAATCATTCTCGCCTCCCCGAGGAAACCAGCTCCAGTCCTTCCAGGCCGGATCTGATTTGAGTGGCAGACCGACGCCATCAGGGTGGTAGATGCTGACAAAACGTTTCGGAGTCTCTTCCGAACTGGGACTGCCGGCGGCAAACGTTTCAAACCACGGCAAAGCCAGAGCCACACCGGTGCCGTGAAGAAACGACCTACGATTCAGCAGGTATGAGCTGTTGTTTATCATCTGTTCCTGACTCTTACTTCGAGTTGAAGATGTTGCTGCTGATGATCAGAAGGACTAAATCGCCCAGACGATCATCCGTTTTTCTGAACTGTGTCGTCAAGATGTCAATATCAGCGCGGTCACTGAATGACAGTGGTCGACCGAGAGCATAAGCAGTCATTTTATGCACCATGGCCCGGGACAATTGATCTTGCCGGTCGGTCAGCAAATAACGCTTTAACCCGTCCATCCCTGCCAGCGTCTGTTTGTTGAACAGTTGCGAAGTCGCGTCCACAGGCTGGTTCTGAATTTGAGTTCGGTAGGCTCCTAGAGCATCGTAGTTTTCAAACGCGATCCCCCAGGGATCGATTCTTGAATGACACGATATACAAGCGGGTTTATTTCTGTGATCCGCGATGCGTTCCTTCAGAGTCATTTTTAGAATTTCCGGGTCGGTCAGGTCGACTTCCGGGACATTCGGCGGCGGTGGCGGTGGTGGATCGTTGAGGATGCGTTCCAGCATCCAGACGCCACGTTTGAGAGGATGAGAATCTTTACCATCGGAGTTCATCGTCAGAATCCCTGCACCTGTCAAAAGGCCGCCGCGATTCGTTTTTGGCTCGATGGGCACGTTTCGAAAATGAGGGCCATATACCCTTGGAATCTGATAGTGTGCCGCCAGCCGCTCATTGACCATGGCGTAATCAGAGTGAATGAAGTCCATGATACTGCGGTTGTGTCTCAGGACTTCATCAAAAAACGCGATGGGCTCTTCCTGCATCGCTTCTCTCAATGAGCTGTCCGTCACATGAGCCACACTGTCCAGTCCATCCAGGCCAAGCCATTGCTCAACGAAAGTCTGAGAGAATCGTTTGGAATTCGGGTCTGCCAGCATGCGTTTGACTTGCGCAGTCAAGATCTCTGGTTCTCTTAACAGCCCTTGCTCCGCGAGTTCCAGCAATTCGTCATCAGGAATACTGGACCACAGAAATATCGAGAGACGGCTGGCCAGTTCCAGATCACTGATCGTGCTGTGTGCTTCAGCAGAGTTGGCATCAACTCTTTGAATCAGGTACAGAAATTCCGGAGTGGCCAGCGCTGTAGCCAGCACTTCCAGCATGGCATCTTCGAAAGTCGAGAAACCCGGCCGGTAATTCTCATACAAGGCCATGAACTGGTCCACTTCCTGTGAGGTGACGGGCCGACGCCAGACATGTTTCAGGAATCGAGTCAGAACTTCACGGCCATAGATGTCTTCGTCGCTCTTGTCGTCGCTTTCAACGAAAATGTCGGTATGAGTCTTCGGCGGCCATTGTTCGTAGAACGGAGCGCTGATTTCGATGTAGTCGATCAGCACCTGCAGAGGAGTTCCCCGGCTACCAGCATTGGAGACATTGTGAATGTGCAGGAATTCATCCCGCCTTGGAAATGTCGTGGTCAACTTCCGAAACGGGTTGCGCTGGATGTCACCCAGAGGAATATCGAAGTGGATGAATTGAGGGTCGTCAGCGGACGCCGTAATCGGAATGTCGCGCTCACTGATGACCTGGGAAAAGTTGGCATTGTTGCTGGTGTGGGCACTGAAAATGAGTCGCAGGCTCGCATACTCGTTAGCGTTCATGGTCGAACGCCCGGCGCGAATACGGACGCGCATAATGCCTTCATCGGGAAGGAAGCGATCCAGATTCAGTTTCAACTCGTTCGATCGCGGGAGAACGAGAACAACGGGAGAAACAGCGGGCGTTTGTCCCGCAGCTGCCTCAGGCTGCGGTATCGACTTTCCGCTCGAGAACTGAATGCCCTTGCCAGTCTCTCGATCAAACAGATGCTGTCTATTCCTGTTCTGGCTGTAGTTCCCGTCATTTTGATCGAATGTTTTCGCAGCCTTACCGGACGCCGCCCTGTCCAGCTCTTCCTGCATCGAGATGATGTAAGTGACAGGCTTTGGACGCTCTCCACTTACGGTGGCTCGCTTTAGTGCTTTCAGCCCAATCTCCCGGTAGGTCTCGAACTGCATGGCAGACATCTGCAGCAATTCAGAGCTGTTCTTGAAACCGTCCTCGGATGCAGTTTCCGGTGGTAGTTTATTCGCGAAGGTACAGGGTAAGCCAAGCAGGTCCTGGAGTGCGTAGTTGTACTCGTACTTCGTGAGCCGCCGAAACGAGGAGTGTTCCTGTTTGTTGCGACGCATGACAGATGCCTTGTTCAGTTCGCCGCTGAGCCAGTCAACAATGTCGCCGCGATCAGCATCGGCCAGCGCATAAGAAGGCTCATCTTCAGGTGGCATCTCAGAATTGCTCAGGACGTTGTACACCTCACGCCATCGCTCAACATCTGCACCGGCCAACAGGTCGGGATTCAGTTGGTCAACACGAAGTCGGCCCTCGGACTTCTCGGGACCATGGCAGGCGATGCAGCTCTTCTTCAGGCTCGGCCCTACGAAGTCTCGAAAATAAGTGACGTTCGCTTCGGGAACACTTCGCGTGGCTGGCACACCAGTGTCAGTGACATTCAGGAATCGGGACTTCATCCGACCCAACTCTTTGGCCTTGTCCAATGTGATTGGAGTCTGATGAGCATCGGCGCCCAGAATTGTGCTGGCACTGCTGATTACCAGAATGATGATAATCTCTAGAGTCTTCATAGGCTGTTCTTAGCTCTTCACCAGCTTCGGTGTGCGATGTGTATGCACTGACGAACCGACGATCGAACGGGAGGGACTATTTGGAGGATTCGAGGGAGACTGCAATTCGGCGGGGCGTTTTCCAGGATGGTGGCCACGAGGCACTGAGCCAGCATACCAGCCTCAAGCGATTTCAACGACATTCGGTAGGCGCGAGTCCCGGGCAGGAGAAATCTCAGCATTGCTTTCGTATGGCTTCCACGGAAGTCCCGTTAATCATAACCAGTCTCTTCGATGAGAGCATTCGCCTCGTGAATGCGTCGTTCGAGCTCCTGGTGCCGGAGCGCTTCCTGTAGTTTTCGATGTCTCCCGCGATGAAGTGTCACCGGAGCGTCGGCCCCAGCACGCCACGAGGGATGTTTTCCCGCGGCCAGGCGTCACTTAGCTGCGTCGCAAAGAAATATCAGTGAGTCGGGCCGCCTGGAGATTGCCCAGCGGACTGCGCGGCAACGCATAGCAATAGTGAATGAGTTGAAGACCTGATCAAGAAGTACAAACGCCTGTCGAGCATGCACAGCAAAGGTGGCATGAACGCGATGCTGCTATCATGCGGAGCCATCGCGCTTCGGCAAAACCGCGGACATTACTCAGCACGCCCTGGAAATCATCAGGACCCAATGGCGACTGTCATTGGGTCAAATGACAAACTGGGAGTGACGATACACGCTCAACGAAAACTTGCCTTCGACGGAACACAGTCTGCGTAAAAACCGAATTCGCTCAAGCTCACGTTTGGGCACGTCAGTGCCTGCCTCTTGCGAACACTCAATCGGCAACTCGCCAGCGTCCCTCCGGACTGAGCTGACCGTACCCGCTTCAGATCGCCCGATCAGGATTGAGAGGGTGCATACGCCAGTACGATTCTTCCCCTGCTGATTTACTATTCGGAGACAGTCCCAATGCGAATACTCGCCACACTTTTGTTCGTCACGATCTGCGGCTCTCCCTGCGCCGGACAATGGCAACGAGCGGTCGAGCAGATTCCCGATTTGAAATCGCTTCCAGACGTGACGTCCATGCTTCAGGAGCAGATTGAGGAAAATGGCGGCACGCTGCTGCTGACTGCTGAGAATTACCGCATCAGCAGGCCACTTGAGTTCGACCTGAAGAAACTGGGAGCGGTGGCCGTCAAGTCAATCGGTGGTTCAACCATCATCATGGACGGAGCCGGGCCGGCAATCAGGTTCATGGGCTCGCATCAGGGAACTGCGTCTCCAGGTTCGTTCCAGCCGTCCACCTGGAACGAACGCATGCCAATTATTACCGGAATTGAAATCCTCGGCGCGCATCCGGAAGCGGACGGGATCGAGTTACAGCAAACAGTCGGCGCAATCGTCAACCGAGTCTCCGTACGCTGGTGTCGCCATGGCATTCATCTTGCGATTCGAAATCGCAATGTCGCGATTTCCGATTGCCATCTGTATGAGAATTCCGGAATTGGAGTGTTTCTTGACGACGTCAACCTGCATCAGATCAACATTTCGAACTCTCACATCTCGTATAACCGAGCTGGCGGTGTGGTGGTTCGTGACGGAAATGTCCGCAACCTGCAGGTCACCGGCTGCGACATTGAAGGCAACATGCCGGCGGATGAAACCGCCACACAAACGGCCAACATTCTGATCGACGTCAGCGGCTCAGCGAACGATCGGACAAAGTCGATCGCCGAAATCGCGATCACGGGCTGCACAATTCAGCACGCCGCCAACTACTCGGGTTCCGAAGAGAAGACGACGGCTCCCGGGGGTGCCAACATTCGGCTCGCCGGGAAGGAAGTTTACCCGATTGACTCTGTGACGATCTCGGGGAACGTGATCAGCGACACGACAACGAATATCGACATCACACATGCGCACGACGTCACGATCGGAGCCAACACGTTCTTCGCACCCAAACCGAACAATCTGCTGGTCGCCCACAGCCAGCGAGTTGTCGTCAGCGGCAACACATTCAACCCCAGACAGTTCACTCGAACCGGAACCATTCGATTTTCCGACTGTGAGGACTGCATTCTGGCGAACTCAACAATCCACAAGTTCGCCACAGATGCCGGCGCTGTCATTCTGGATCGCTGCTCAGGTTTCATGGTCACTGGTCTGATCCTGTCCGACTGCAACTCCGGCATCGTCCTGAAAGACACCTCAGACACCACAATCGCCAACTGCCGAGTGACTCGCACGACAGCAGGCAACACCGACATCACCATCGGCGAGTCAAATCATGGCATCCGACTGACGGGAAATTCGTTTTCCGGCAACTCCGCTATCGGTAATCCGGCACTTGATTGAGTGCAACTTCCTCGCCACCGCTTTGAATCCGATTATGGCGGTGGCGATTCCAGCTTCGCATGTCTCCAGCAGCATGTCTTTCGCCACCGTCAGTCATTCTCTCCAGGCACTGGGAACCGTAGACTGAATCCGTGTCCTGCTAGCAGGAATCATTTCAGGAAATTGTGCATGACGTCGAACCACGACAAGCAACTCCGTAGCCCAGTCGGGTTCAGCCGGCGGACATTGATCCAGACCGGGTACTCCAGCCTGGCGGGAATCGGGCTGACGTCGATGCTCGCCGGACGTTCGAAGGCAGCGGAAACTGAATCGCCGGCAGTTGGCAGTAGCCGTGCGAAGCAGATTGTGATCGTGTTTCTGACCGGAGCGGCCAGTCATCATGACACGTTCGATATGAAGCCCGACGCCCCCGCTGAGATCCGCGGCGAGTTCAATCCCGTCTCGACTTCGGTGTCGAGAATTCAGATTTGCGAGCATCTCCCGCATCTGGCACAGAGAGCCGACAGGTACGCCGTGGTTCGGACGCTGTCCCACAAAGACAACAATCATCTGATGTCGACGCACCATGTGCTGACCGGCCACTTTCAGCCGGGCGCGTTCTTCGACAAGGTCG
The DNA here is from genome assembly GCA_027624335.1 of Planctomycetota bacterium. Classification (GTDB taxonomy): domain Bacteria; phylum Planctomycetota; class Planctomycetia; order Planctomycetales; family Planctomycetaceae; genus JABMPE01. Next base: position 27,743 of record JAQBWV010000041.1, on the reverse strand, counting down.
CATCGCGGGACGACTGGCCGTGCTACTCGTCGGGTCTGGGATTCCTGAGACCACGCCACGATGGCATTCCCAGCGGAGTCAACCTGCCGACATTTCTGCTGCAGGGACCACTCACCTGGCCAGGGCAACATGCCGGATTTCTCGGCCCGAAATTCGACCCCTGGCAGATCAAAGGTGATCCTCAGAAACCGGACTTCAAGGTCGACAGTCTGACACTGTCGCCTGGTATCGACGTCTCGCGTCTCGACCGCCGACAGGCATTGCTCGACGAAGTGAACACTCAGCAACGACAGCTTGGCCAGGCTGCCGAAGCAACTCGTCTGACCGACGACCAGCAGCTGGCCTTCTCGATACTGACTTCCAGCCGGCTAGCGCAGGCGTTTGAACTGAACCGCGAGACGGACTCGGTCCGCGATCGTTATGGTCGACACACTACCGGGCAGTCACTGCTGGTGGCCCGCCGGCTGATCGAAGTCGGTGTGCCGGTTGTCCAAGTCAATATTGGAGCCGCTCAGACATGGGACAACCACGGCAACATTTTCCCGACTCTTAAAGATCGACTTCTGCCCCCGCTGGATCAGGGAGTCGCGGGGCTGCTTGACGACCTGTGCGACACCGGGCGACTCGACGAAACGCTCGTGCTGATGCTCGGCGAATTTGGCCGAACGCCAAAGATCAACGCCGGAAAAGGTCGCGATCACTGGGGGCCGTGCTTTTTCGGATTCTTTGCCGGAGGCGGCGTGCAGGGCGGCCAGGTCATCGGTCGTTCCGATGACATCGGTGCTTATCCAGTGACTTCGGCCTACTCACCTGACGACGTCGGCGCGACGGTCTACAAGCTGCTTGGCATCCCCCCAGAGGCGGAAGTCCACGACCGACTGGGGCGACCATCACGTCTCAACAGCGGAAACGTGATCGAACCCCTATTCGGTTAGACGACGCTTTCGAGTCGCCTGTCGCCAACAAGGTCATGCAGTAAAGAATTGAACCACGAAAAACACTAAAGGCACGAAAATACTGTCTTTCGTCTCTTTTTTGTTTTTCGTGGTTGGTAGGTTCTTCGACAGGTTTATTACGCGACTCCTGCGGATCACACGTCGAAGTACAGAGCGAACTCGTACGGATGTGGTCGCTCTCTTAACGCCTGGACTTCGTACTCGGTCTTGTACCAGATCCACGTGTCGATCACGTCTTCAGTGAACACGTCACCTCGCAGCAGAAACTCATGATCATCGCGCAGTGCCCGCAGCGACTCTTCCAAAGACGCAGGCGTCTTTGCCACATCGTCCAGTTCCGACGGATCCAGATCGTAGATGTCTTTGTCCAAAGGTTGTCCAGGGTCAATCCGATTCTGTACTCCGTCAAGGGCTGCCATCAGCATGGCCGACATCGCGAGGTACGGATTCGAGGATGAATCCGGGCAGCGGAACTCAAAACGTTTGTCTTCCGGATTCGGGCTGTGAACCGGGATGCGGATGGCCGCCGACCTGTTTCGATAACTATAGGTCAGATTGATGGGAGCTTCGAAACCGGGAATCAAACGTTTATAGCTGTTCGTCGTCGGGCAGCAGAAAGCGAGTACCGCCCCGGCGTGTTTGAGGATTCCGCCGATCGCAAATCGAGCCGTTTCGCTGAGGCCACCATAGCCTGACCCGGCGAACAGCGATTCACCTTTCCGCCACAACGAAAAGTGCAAATGCATCCCGGAACCGTTGTCATTCCAGACGGGTTTGGGCATGAATGTCGCCGTCTTGCCGTGCCTTGCCGCAACATTTTTCACGACATACTTGTAGAGCAGCATCGCATCAGCCGTTCGGACGAGTGGGCCATACTTGATGTCCACTTCGCACTGCCCGGCCGACGCCACTTCGTGATGGTGAGCCTCGACCTCGACGCCGCATTCCTGCAGAGCCAGCATGATGTCGGTTCTTAACTCCTGCAGCGTGTCCGCCGGTGGCGTCGACAGATAGCCCTCGCGTCGGCGAATGCTGTAACCGGAATTCGACTCGCTGCCAATCGGCTTTTGCCGGCCGCGGTTCCATTGACCTTCTGCGCTTTCGAGGTGGTAGTATCCTTCGTGTTCGTTCTGGTCGAAAGAGACGCTGTCGAACACAAAGAACTCCGCTTCCGGCCCGAAACATGCTTCGTCGGCGATGGCCGTTGACCGCATGTAGGCTTCGGCTTTGCGAGCGACATTGCGAGGGTCCCTGGCATAATCCTGCCGTGTAATGGGGTCCTGTATGTTGCACGTCAGAGCAAGCGTCTGTTTCATAAACGGATCGACAAACGCGGTTTCCGCTTCCGGAACGACCAGCATGTCCGACTCGTTGATCGCCTGCCAGCCTCGCATGGACGATCCGTCGAAGCTGAAACCTCGATCGAAACTCTCTTCCGCCAGTGTCTGTGCCGGTATCGTGATGTGCTTCTGTGTGCCTGGAAAATCCATGAAACGCAGATCAACTGCCTGAATCTCGCGTTCGCGAATTAACGCGAGAACCTCTCGGGGCGTCATAGCCGAAACCCTGCTGCTGAAGTCAAACAAAGCCGAGCGCGGCGACATCGTAAAGGCGAGAGAAGAAAGTCACCAGCGTGCTGATTTCCGGAAAACCGAGAAACGACTGCCCGCCGCACTCTCTCAGAAAACAAGATCCGATGCGTGCGGAACCCGATCGACGAGCGGCAGGACCAGCGGTTGATAGATCTCAACGAACGCTCTCGCTTCACGATGGCGTTCCAGGTCGGCCTGAGTCTCCCAGCGTTCGATCAGCAGGAAGAATTTCGGTTCGGCTTTCGAATGATAGACCTCGAAGCGAGCGCAGCCTGGTTCCTGCTTCGAAAGCGTGCCCTGCTGCACGAGCAGCTCCTGCACTTTGTCGATGTCACCTTCGTCCTTGACGGTCAGGAACACGTTGCTGTAAATCATGGTTGAATCTCGAATGTGGCGACTGAGCCAGGACATAAGCAGGGACGGGAATGAAGATTCGGCAGCATGTCGAACATGCACTGTCGGTCGGTCGTTTTCAACAATTGGAGATGGACCGGCAGGGAACTACGATTCTGCAGGGGGCGGAGTCGCGCCAGCCGGGGGCTTACCCTTACCAGCGCGGATGTAGCTACCTCGAGCGCGAGCATACTCATCAGCTGAGATCGCCTGAACTTCTCCGCGTCGCTCAGACTCGTCAAACAGCTTCTCGATAAACGGGATGCACCAACCACACCCCGAGCCTGCTCCGCCGCAATCGCTGACCTGGCTGGCTCGTCGCAGTTTGTTGATGCGGATGTAGTTGCAGATTTTCCGCTGCGAGACATGGAAGCAGTAACAGATCGTATCGTCAAGTTCCATCAGCACTCGCTTGCAGCAGATACCGTAAATGGATGCTCATTCCACCTCAGAAACGAGCCGAACCGAAGCGTCGTCAACGATAACACCCAGCCCGGTTTTCTGCCCGGCTTCCGTGAGAATTCCTGACGGCGTGGTTTGCAGCAGTGATACCGTCACTTGCTGGCTCAGCTGCTCCTCCGACACGGCAGAAGTATCGACTCTGACAAGACACATTTGCTCGACAATCCGAATGACATCTCGCAGCGGCATGGGTTTCGTCTGTCGAAAACTGTTGATCGGGACGTCCATCCGCTCCTGAAGGCTCATCAGCTTTCGAGATGGTTGAACTGTCGTCGATGGTTCATCGGTCGGCGCTGCATCGGGATGTTCGGTTGCGTCGCCCGTGACGATGGAGGGGTCCAACTTTTCATCAGGAGTGGCTTCGCTTCCAGTCGCCCCTTGACCGACCACTTCCTCAGATGCCGATTCCAGATCGGATCTAAACGGCTGCGGGAGATCAAGTGGCAATTCGCTCAAGGCTGTGATTGCAATGTCCGATACCGTCAGCTCCTCGGCGACCGACGAGAATTCTGGATTACTGAAGTCTCGCCCTGGATCAATGCTCTCAGTCTCGTCGTGGACGACCGTCGAGCTGATCGGCAGGGCATCCGCGACCATCTCATCGCCCGACTGCTTATCGACGGACCCACCGTCGCGCTCGACGCCGGGAATTACAGAATGTTCTCTTTCCGGAATCAGGCAAGTCAGCATCACCATTCCGAATGCGAACGTCGCGACAATGGCCACCGTCCGGCTGCCGCCAGGGAACCGGCTTAGCAGGCTCGACAGATCGACGGCACTCGCTGGACTATCAGAAGGTGCAGCAGCGAATGCGGAAATCTCGACGCTCCCGGTGCTGCCTGAGTGGGCAACCAGCGCGACTCCGCATTCAGGACAGGAAAACGGAAGCTCTTCGGCAGTCTCCAACGCGATCCTCAGACGTGTCGCGCAGGACGGGCAGGCGTCGGAAACGTGGTGAACCATTCCTGAGTTTGTCATGACCGGACTACTTGAACTGGTAAATCGTCAATCCAGCTTCCGTGGCAACAGGTTTGGTCGTCACGAGAAATCGTTTCTGGTCTTCCTGAATCACGATGCAAAGATCGGTCTGTTTGTCTTTGGTTACGATCGCCTTGATCGCGTCGTACCCGGACATCTGCCCCGTGAAAGCCTGGGGCATGTTCTTCGTATACCCGCTTAGCTTCAAAGCATCACCGTTGATGTAATGGTCACACTTACATTCGTCAGCAATGTAGGCAAATGCGTCCTGCAGCGGTGTCCGGGGAAACTCAACCTCGATGATCGTCTTCAGGCGATCAGCGATCAGGTCCGGAATCTTCGGTCCCGTATCCTCAGGTTGTACCTGTTTGACGGACCTGGAGAAATCTGTTCGGGTGGATTCGTCCCAGGCCAGCAGCCCGCCCAGCGCAAGATTCGGAGCAGCGCGATCCGGTAACTCGGTCGTCAGCTGAGCAAAACGACTGCCCATGCCACCAATCGTCGACATGGCGTACACCTGCGTCATCGCGGGAAAACGTCCGATGACTTTTCGCGGGCCGATGATTTGCGGATTCATCAGCTCAACCATCGATACGAGTTCGAACGGCAGCAGTTTCAACTTCTTCTGCATTTGTCCCTGCAGCAGATGCTCACGGATGACCGTTTTGTTCCGCACCAATATTTCGGAATGGAACTTTGTGTCACCAAAATGCATGCTCCAGACCGCCGTCTCAATCTCATCCTCGTTGAAGAACTGCATGCTTTTATCGATGAGCTTCCAGACCTCTTTCGGGAACATCGTATCCCGGTGCAGGTTGACACTCAGTGGCTCGAAAATAACGGTCAGGTGCCGTTCGGAGTCTGTCTGCGGCAGTAGGGCGTCAATTCCGTCTGACTGCGGATTCTGGTACTCAACAGAACTGGCCATTTCCGCGGCTGCGGCACCACTTGGAGCCACAGCGATCATCTTCAAGTCGGAACCGATCAGAAAACTGAGATTCTCTCGAACATAGATCGGGTATCCATGATCCTGGTTGCTTTCACCGCCGAACTTGACCAGCAACTCCGATTTCTTTGCTGGTTCAACAAGTCTGACGATGGCAGCAACCTGCGGAGCAGCCCCGACTTCGCCAGGGATGATTCCAATCAGAGCTTGTTCGATCTGAGCCGGCTCGAACTGACACAATTCCGTGATTTTAGCCGTCGCCCACTCGCCGAATGGTCCCAGGCAGTAGCGCAGCTCTTCACCACGACTGCCGGCCTTCCAGAGTTCTGCGGGACGGAGACTGATAATCACTCGCGCCCCAAGGGGCATACACTTCATGGGAATCGGTCCGCCAGCAGTCGGGCTTGACGCTTTTGCGAGTTCGGTTGCCCGCCGCAGGCCGTCCTTTGTGGCCTGCAGTTCTTCGTCGATTTTTGGTTTCTGTGCTTCTTCCTCAGCAATCTTCGCTGCTTCCAGATGATCCTGAGCGAAGTACACGACACCACCGACCGCAGCCGCTGTCAGCACTCCCGCAATGATCGCAGCATTCCGCCGCTTGGCATTCTTCTTCTTAAGAGCCTTGAGATGCGCTACTCCACCAGCATCTTCCGGTGCGACAGTGACCGGGCCAACTGACGGAACCAGTGGGAACCCGCTGGCAGCCGGCTGCTCTGGCATCGCCTGTTGAGGAACCTGAAATTGGACGGCAGCCTGCTGAAGTGGAGGGGCGTTATCCGGAACCCAGCGGGCGGCGACTCCGACGGCAGGCTCCTGGGACGAAGGAGCGGGTTGCGGAGCCACGTCCGAAGCGAGTTTCAGCTCGACTTCGTCCTCGTCGTCCGGAGTCTCCGGCGGGGCCGAAAGAATGAAAACGTGACTGCACTTCGGGCAACGAGCTTTCTTTCCGAGTTTCTTGCGGTCGCGAAGTTTCAATCCCTTGCTGCACTTTGGGCAGTTGACAATCAGTTCACTCATGGCAATCGACCTTCGCCTGTGCTGCGTCGCTAAGGGGCCGTGATGAATGTCGCACGTTCGAGGCAGGCTTCACACTCCCTGCGACTTCTACGACTTCTAAACGGGGCACTGCACACACGATGCAGCGACCGACCGAGTGAGGTTCATGGTACGGACTCTAACTGACCTTCGCCAGATTCGAGTTCCGGCTCCACACCACGAAACGCTGATTCGCGAGACACGACTCTCAATCAGCCAGTAGCTGAATCTGAGCGTTTGACTCGGCCACATCGTTGATGTGAATCTGCAGTGGCTCGGATCGTTCCGGTTGAGAAACCATCAGCGTGACGCGATGCCGTCCAGTCTGGAGATCAAGCGACGTTTTCACTGCCGATTCCAACGGGACTCCGTCCAGCCAGATGGTGACGCCAGCCACCGAATTCAGTGCCAACTCGACTTTTCCGGCTGTCCCGACGTCCAGCGAGAATCTTGCGAACGTCAAACCAGATGGTCCTTTCTGGAACGGACCCCGGTACATCACCTTTGGCTGATCATCAAGTGGCAGGTCACCGCTCACTCGGCTGTACGCAGGCTGCCAGATGAAGGCGGGATCATCTTCAGTAACGGATGCCAGACGCGTCCGCCGCAATCGATAATCAACGTCATCGGACGGCAACAGCACCTGCCAGTTGCGAACGATACGGTCTCGACTGACCTGCAACCCTCCGACCTTTCCGAGCTCCGACAGAAACCGCACCATGTCGACCAGCTCCAGATGCGTCAGCTTGTCGAACAATCCTGTCGGCATCAACGATGTTCCGTTGACCTGCTGATCGATTGAATCCAGAGCGATCGCCATTTCGACTCCCTGAGCATCCCTCAGGATCAGCTGCGTGTCTGTCTGGCGAACTTTGATTCCTGAAAACGTCTTCCCCTCGTCGGTGACCACAACGACCGTATGAAATCCTTCTTTGACCTTGGCGTTCGGATCCAGCAGCGATTCCACCAGGTAGTCAATCTGAGCGCTGCCGCCGATGCTACCCATGTCGGGACCAACCTTCCCACCGGCACCACCGATTGCGTGACACTTCATGCATGACAAACTGGCTCGCCGATAGACCTCTTCTCCTCGAATCCGGTCTCCCTTGTTCCTGACGTCCGCGACGAACGCAGCCATTTCTTCTGGAGACAGCTTCTTCGCACCCGTCGTTATCGATCCGGCCGTCGAGATCGCCAGCTTCAAAGCGTCCAGCTGCCGACCGGAACTGTCGATCGCACGCAGAGCCATCTTCGCCGAATCAGCCGGCAGCTTTCGTTCTTTCAGCACCGCAGCCAATGCTGCCGGCCCTTGTTTCAATTGAAGAAATGACTGCACCAGTTTCGTCGGATCGGCATTCTCGGCGGTGCTCAGCAGGTCGATCAAAACTCCTGCACCGTGGCCAGCATCCCGCTGAGCCAGTCCCAGAACAGCTGCTTCGCGAATACTGAATGGCTCTTCCTGGTTGGCGGCGAACATTTCGAGAGACTCGTCCAATCCCTTCATGTTCATCGCGACAAGCCCGGAAATTGCCGATGTTCTGAGAGTCAGGTTGGCGGACCGCTCATTCGCCAGTCTCGATAGCAGTCCGGCATGGTGCCCGACTTTCCAAAGGCCAGCCGCCAGAGCCGCCTCTGACCTGACCGCCACCGTCTGGTCGTCGGCAAGGAGTCCGTCCAGTTCCCTGAGATCGCCCGGCGGTCGAATGTTGCGCTGACGTGCTGCGCTGACAATTTCTCGCAACAGAGCGTGTTTCTGTGCCGGATCGGACTCCGCGACAACGATTCGAAGGACGTCTCCAAACTGCTGGGCGTTTCCTCGTGACACAACCAGTTGGACGGTGTCATTCCAGCGTTGGCCCGCCAGGTCGTCGGAGCTCAGTAGAGCGATCAGTCGCGGTACAACGGCAGGCGATCCAACGGCGGTCAGCGCAAAAGTCATGTGCTCAGAATTGCCGCCAAATGTCGCCTCGCCTCGTTCGACAAGCGGCAGCCAGGTACCGCGACTCTCCCACGCCGTGAGCCACAGTGCGTAATCCAGAAACCGGTCCATCGGATAATCGAGCGCTTGCATCGCGAGTTGAATCGCCGTCACCGTCCCTGAATTTCCGAGCACGCGAATGGCTTCCAGACGCACTCGCGGATGCTCATCGTGAATGGCTCCCGCGAGCAGTTCCAGGAATGCTTCTTCCGCCAGAGAATCCTGCCAGTGCTGAGCGACTCGCACGGCGGCAGCTCTCACTTCTGGCGTTTCCGCATGACATAACGACTTGAGCAATTCAATGTCTGGCGAACGAAGCGACTGATGCATCCACAATGCTTCGAGCTGGTGCCGCTCGTCATCGAGCGTCGCCGTCCACTCCCGCAACGCAGCGAGCACCGAATCAACGCCGCGTTCCTTGAGCACTCGACGCGTGTTTTCGCGAGTCCAGCCTTCGGGCGATTTCAGCTGCTCCAGAAGTTCCGGAACTGAAGCGTTCACAAGTTGCGGTCGCTGGTCAATCACCGCAACGTTGGCCACCGATTGACTCGCCGCTGAGCCTGTGTAAGTGACTCGCCAGATGCGTCCGTGAGTGTGGTCTCGCCGAGGGTCACGGAAGTCGACTTCGCCATGCTGGATGATCGGGTTGTACCAGTCGGCAATGTAGATCGCTCCGTCCGGACCCATCGCGACATCGATCGGGCGGAACGCGACGTGCGGAGTCTTGATCAGCTCTCCGAGTTCCCGAGATGCGTAACCGGCACCGTCATCGCTCAACGTAAAGCGACAAACCCGGTGTCCACGGAAATCATTCGTGATGAGGTTTCCCTGCCAGTCGTCCGGGACCCGGCGACCACTGACGATTGCCAGTCCGCAGTACTTCGGACTGCCTGGATTCAGGCCATGAAAGATTCGAGGAACGCCCTGTGCCGTCGGATAAGCCGCGCCGGGAATCGCGTAGTTGATGCCTTCGCCGCCTGCTCCGTCGGTGACAAACGACTGCCCTGAGTTGTCGAACTGATGTCCCCAGGTATTGACCCAGCCTCGTGCGAATACTTCCAGATGCATCGTCTCCGGCCTGAATTGCCAGATACCGCCAGCGTTAAGTCGGCGAGGTCCCCACGGAGTTTCGATGTGCGAGTGAATGTAGATTGACTGGTTCAGGTACATCATCCCGTCCGGCCCCCAGCGGAGCGTGTGCAGGATGTGATGCGTGTCTTCCGTGCCAAAGCCAGACAGCACGACGCGTTCGCGATCCGATTTCCCGTCACCGTCGGTATCGGAAAAGTGAACCAGCTCTGTGCTGTTGGCAGCGTAGACACCGCCGTCGCCAGGCAGCACACCTGTCGGAATCAGCAGTCCATCGGCGAACACCGTCGTGCTGTCGGCTGTGCCGTCGCCGTTCTTGTCTTCGACGACGAGAATTCGATCGTTCGCTTTTTCGCCCGGCTTGATGTGCGGGTAGATCTCGGAACTGGCAATCCACAGACGCCCCTGCGGATCGAAGTTCATCTGAATCGGTTTGGCGATCTGAGGATCGGCCGCGTAGAGATTCACTTCCCACCCGTCCGCGACAATGAACGACTGGCGTTCAATTTCCGGATCCGGATCAGGTATGTCCGTCAGATTCCGCTGGGCATACGCCGCTGTTGAAGCTGCTGCAAAGACCAGGAGAAAAAAAACGATTCGAGTTCGACACGACGCTGCCATCATTTCATGTTCCGCTATTAAGCCTGGAATCAGATGATTCCCGCTTTCCAATTAGTAAAGTGCCGTCGCCAGTTTGCGACGGTACTCGCTTACCAGTTCGCTGCCGGCACCGAGCACGTCAAACAGTTTGACCATGTGCTCGCGAGCCTTCTCGCCGCTTTCCCCGCCTCGATCAAAAGTCACAACAGCCAGCAACGTTTCGAACGCGTCCCGGTGCCTGGATTCGACTGCCAGAGAATCCGCCAAAGCGAGCTGCAGACTCAGGTCTTCCGGATTCGCCTCGGCTGCCTCGCGTGCTTTCAGTACTCCGCCAGACTCTGCAGCGGTCGCTCGCATCTCAAGTTGCGATTTCAGTTTCTCAGCTTCAGGTTCGAGAAACCCTCGCGCTTCGAGTTCCTTGATAATCTGACTGCACTCGTCGTCACGATTCTGTGCCAGCAGTGTCTGCGCCAGATAGATTTTCACAGTGTCCGATGGCTCCAACTCAAGGACCTCCCGCAGATTCGCTTCGGCGGTACTCGGATCAGATTCCAGAAGCCCCAATGCTTCTTTGAACAATTCGGCAGCTTTCGACGGAACCAGCCGGGCCAGCCATGCCTTCAATTCGTCTTCGGGCATGACGCCCTGAAAGTTGTCGATCACCTGTCCTTCGAAAAACGCGACGACAACGGGAATCGATTGAACTCCCATCATCTGCGCCAACTCGGGGCAGTCGTCGATGTTCACTTTGGCGAGCAGCAGTTTGCCCGCGGCATCGTTGACTGCCTGTTCGATGATCGGCGCCAGCAGCTGACACGGCTGACACCAGGGAGCCCAGAAGTCAACGATGACCGGAACTTCAGCAGACTTCTGAATCACCTGCTGCTCGAACTGGTCGGTCAGAACGTCGTAAATCCACGGAGATGGATCAGCCATGAGGGTTTCCCTGAAGAGACTCACTGAAGTAACGGAATGCAACATAGCTGATCAGGTCGATTCGGCAACGAACGACTCGAGTCTGCCGGCTTGCAGTGGCATGTTCGATTGCACGTTTCGTCGTACCACGCAAGACTCGCCCGTGCGTTGACCGTCAATTTGCGACGGCTTGCCGTCATGAGTCTTCGATCATCGATTTCCTGTGACATTTTACATGAATCGTTCCAGCTCGTTTCTTTTCGGGATTTTCCAATCATGAAGAATTTCTGTCATACAGCACTTCTGTCTCTCTCTTTCAGCCTCACGATGACAGTCCAGCCTATCCAGGCTGCCGACAGTGTGCTGAAGGGAGAATTGAAGCCATTCGGGAAAACGTCAGACGGCAAGGCTGTCGACGAGTACGTCCTCACGAACACTCATGGAATGACGGTTTCAATTATCTCTCGCGGCGCGACGATCCGGCGGATCGTCACTGCAGATCGATCCGGAAAGATGGCGGACGTTGTCAACGGCTTTGACGATGTCGCCGGGTACGAGGGAGACGGCAATCAGTACTTCGGCTGCACGACTGGTCGAGTCTGTAACCGGATTGCCGGAGGCAAGTTCACACTCGACGGCAAGGAATACACTCTAGCCACCAACAACGATCCGAACCATCTGCATGGCGGCGCCGAACGCAGCCTCGACAAGGTCGTCTGGAAGGGCAAACTCATCGAGCCTCAAGGCGGCGTCGGCGCTGCGTTTTCCTACACCAGTCCTGACGGCGAAGAAGGCTATCCTGGAAACCTGAAAATCACGGTTCGATACACCCTCACTGACGAAAACAAACTCTCAATTCACTACCTGGCAACGACCGACGCAGCCACTCCCGTGAACCTGACCAACCACGCGTACTTCAATCTCTCTGGAGCCGGTTCTGCAACGGTCCTCGATCACGAACTGAAGCTCGAAGCAGACAGTTACACACCAACCGATGACACGCTGATCCCCACGGGAGAAATTGCAGGCGTCAAGGGCACGGTCCTCGACTTTCGCAAATCGACAAGACTCGGCGACCGGATCGAGCGACTCACGGACACCGCGGCCCTGGGTTACGACCACAACTTTGTCCTGCGAAACAACACCGGCAGGAATGCACTGGCCGCGACGCTGAGAGATCCATCGTCGGGCCGAACACTGAAGATTTACACGCAGGAACCGGGCATTCAGCTTTACTCCGGGAACTTCCTGAAGGGGCAGACAGGCAAAGGCGGAAAAACATACGCCCACCGTTCCGCCATGTGCCTGGAAGATCAACATTATCCAGACTCAGTCAATCAACCGGAATTTCCATCAACGATCCTCAGGCCTGGCGAGACGTACAAAAAGTCGACCGTCTACGAATTCTCGGCTGAGTAACGCTTTGTTCCGCGATCAGACATTGAAGGAGATGCCTGGCGGCTCCTAAACCACATTGAGAGCGACTTACTCCATCGTCGACAGTCAGCGGTCCATTTAGTGGCACAGTGTTTGCGTTGCGACCCGGTTTGGAACCCGTCGCAGCGTCACTCATTTCGAAAGGATTCGCTGATGCCGTTTGCAGTTGGAGAACCTGTGCCGTGGTTTTACGGACCGACACAGATCAATCCGCGTTTCCGATTCGACTCAGTGGCCGGACGTTATACCGTGCTGAGTCTGTTCGGTTCCGCCGGGCGAGTCGACAGTCGGGCGATGCTCGACGGGCTCGCGAAGGCACGAACTCGATTTGACGATGTGCAGGCGTTGTTCTTCGGAGTGACCATCGATCCGGATGACGATCGACTGCAGCGCGTTCGTGACCAGATACCTGGTATCCGGTTCTTCAGAGATTTCGATCAAACGATCAGTCGACTCTTCGGTGCGCTGCCTGGCGGGCCGGGTCCTAAGGCCGCAGGGGCATTCGCTGGCGACTCGGTGCCGTCGGCGAGAGCTCAGGCACCTGATTCGGCGACTGTGGCTGCGGCGTTGATGGAGTATCAACCGTTCTCGCTGATTCTTGATGAGCGACTCCGCGTCCTGGCTTACTGCCGGTTTGATGAGCCGGCTCTGCATATTGACCGCATTCTGAGTTTCCTTGGCTGGCAGCCGGCAATTCCTGCCCCGGCCCGTGCGAGCGTGCAGGCGCCCGTGCTGGTTGTTCCTCGCGTATTTGAGCCTGATTTCTGTAAACGGCTCATCGATCTCTACGAGCGAGATGGTGGCGAAGATTCGGGTTTCATGCGCGATGAAGGCGGCAAGACGGTGGGAGTGATTGACTACAGCCACAAACGCCGCAGCGACTACACGATCGAAGACGAAGTCATCCGGTCACAGTGCCTGCACCGCATTCACGATCGACTGATTCCCGAGATCTACAAGGCGTATCAGTTTCGGGCGACTCGGATGGAGCGTTACATCGTGGCCTGTTACGAAAGCACGACCGGTGGGCATTTCAAAGCGCATCGTGATAACACGACCAAGGGAACGGCGCATCGACGGTTTGCAGTCTCGCTGAATCTGAACGCGGAGAACTTTCAGGGCGGAGACCTGCGGTTTCCGGAGTTCGGTCAGCAGCTTTACAAGCCACCGACGGGCGGTGCGGTTGTGTTGTCCTGTTCGCTGCTCCACGAGGCAACTCCGGTGACAAGTGGCATTCGCTATGTATTTCTGCCGTTTCTTTACGACGATGCGGCGGCTCGCGTCCGGGAAGAGAACGTCCGGTTCCTTGCTGGTACAGTGAGCCATCCGCAGGGTTCCGTGTTGCCGACAGCATGACCCGCCATTCAGCCAGGTTGACGCGGAAGTTGTTGGGTAGTGATCGGAAACCGGACACCGGAGCGTGGCACGTGACCAGAATCTGGACAGGCACATCCGCTCCGCAACGGCGCCCGCGCCTTTTGTGGAGGATCGTGCTGCCGTTTGCGGCGGGAGGACTTCTCCTATTGACCGTGGGAGCCGTGGCTGCGTGGTACGTGGTCCGGTTGCAGGAGTCTGCCTCGGATATCCTGGCGTGGAACGTGTCCAGTATTCGTGCTGCGGAGGAACTTGAACTCGTCATTCGCGAAACGCGCTACCGCCTCAATCAGTATCTGTTGACCGGTGACCCTGCTCACCTCGGTGAAGCAGTCGCCCTGCGAGAGTCGACCGAACAATGGATCGATGAAGCTCACCGGCTGTCCTCAATGCCCGAAGAAGAACAGCTGGCCAAGCAGTTAAGGGCTGGATTCCGTCGATTTCTTCAGGAGAGTGAGCGTCTCGTGGAAGGGGACGCCGACCCTGAAGTCGTACGGCACCTGGCCCGAGACATTCTGCCCGATGAGGTCCTGCGTCCAGCTCGTCTGTACCTCGACCTGAACGAACAGCATCTGGCCCGCAGCAGCGAAGAGAATCAGACGATGGCCGAACGGCTGGGGATCGGCCTGTTGTTGCTGGGATTGTGTGGAGCCGTCGCGGGACTGGTCTCCGGGTACGGGCTGGCGCGTGGTGTCAGCCGGTCGATTCTGCAACTCAGCCTTCCGATGCGCGACGTTGCTGGCCAGCTGGGTAGTGTCCTTGGTCCGGTCACGCTGTCAGCCGACCCGCAGGTGGAGGATCTGGAAGGACTTCTGCAGGTTGTTTCCGAGCGTGTGGCAACGGTCATCACTCAGCTTCAGGAAAGTCAGCGGACGGCGATGCGAGCCGAACAACTGGCATCGCTCGGGCAATTCGCCGCCGGACTGGCTCATGAATTGCGCAACCCGCTGATGTCGATGAAGATTCTCGTCCAGACGGCAATGGAGAGTGGAGCTGCGGCGGCGATGTCGGGGCGTGACCTTTCAATTCTGGATGAGGAGATCACTCGGCTGGAGCAGCTTGTGCAGGGCTTCCTTGATTTTGCCCGGCCGCCAGAAGCCGTACGACATTCGATCAACCTGGCGGATGTTGCAACTTCGACCGTGAACCTTGTTACTCCGCAGGCAGGACGCCGCGGCGTTTCCGTCACCTGCGACGTGTCCGACGATGTGCCGCCGGTGAACGCCGACTCAGGACAGCTCCGACAGGTCGTTCTCAATCTTCTTCTGAACGCCATCGAGGCAACGCCGACCGGCGGTACCGTTTCCATTCATGGCGAGTGTCTGAATGACTTTGCGGTATTGCGAGTCACTGATGCTGGCGCTGGCTTGCCGGAAGAATTGGGGGATTCAATCTTCGAGCCGTTTGTCAGCTCGCGCGAAACTGGTATTGGGCTGGGACTGTCGATCTGTCGGCGGATAGTGGAAACTCACCAGGGAACGATCACCGCGCAGGATCGATTGGCAGGTGGCGCTGAATTTACCGTCAGGATTCCCGTCGCCGCTGCTCCCTGAACAGAAAAGTCCCATGCAGACACTGCTGATTGTCGATGACGAGCCGAATGTTCGTTACTCCCTGGAGAAGGGGCTGGGCAACGACTCACTTCAGGTGATCACTGCCGGGACTGCGCGGGAGGGCATCGAACGAGCCCGGACAGCACAACCCGATGCGATCATCCTGGATGTGCGTCTGCCGGACATGACGGGACTGCAGGCGTTTCAGTAGATTCGGGAGTTTGCTCCGAAGACCCCGACAGTCATCATCACGGCGTTTGCCAGTACCGAAACAGCCATCAACGCCATGCAGCTGGGAGCGTTCGAGTACCTGCTGAAGCCGGTCGACCTGACGCATCTGCGCGACGTCGTTCGCCGTGCCCTGGAACTCAGTCGTCTGTGCTCGGTGCCGGCTGTGTTTGATCAGGCATCGGATCTCGATAACGACTGTCCCGAGGACGGCTCAGTTGATCCGATCGTCGGTCGGTCGCCGGTCATGCAGGATGTCTACAAGATGATTGGACGCGTTGCCGGTCAGAACGTGCCCGTGCTGATCCTGGGAGAAAGCGGGACTGGCAAGGAACTGGTTGCTCGCGCCATCTATCAGCACAGTCTTCGCAGCGAGCAGCCGTTTCTGGCGATCAACTGTGCCGCTCTGCCGGAGACGCTGCTGGAGAGCGAACTGTTCGGGCACGAGCGTGGCGCGTTCACCGGTGCGGAACGGCGACGAATCGGCAAGTTCGAACAGTGTCACGGCGGCACGTTGTTTCTCGACGAAATTGGAGACATGACACCAGCGACGCAGGCGCGCGTGCTGCGTGTTCTTCAGGACGGGCGATTTGAACGTGTTGGAGGCAACGACACCGTCAACACTGACGTTCGCATTATTGCCGCAACAAACCGTGACCTGGATGCCATGATTGTCGGCGGGCGTTTTCGCATGGATCTGCTGTATCGGCTCAACACGTTCACCGTCCGTTTGCCGGCGCTGCGAGACCGGTCATCGGATATTCCAGCTCTGGTGCAGTGGTTCGTTCGAGTGACCTGTCGCGAGCTGGCCTGTTCGCGTCCCACGATTGCCGCCGAGACGCTGGAACTGATGGAGTCCTGCCAGTGGCCGGGCAACATTCGCGAACTGCAGAGTGCCGTGCGTTACGCGCTGGTCCACGCAGTCAGCGACATTCTGACGCCCGACTGTCTGCCGCCGTCAGTTCGAGGGATTCAGGCAGCCGCTGGCACGCTTGCTGGAAACGCAGTTGGAGCGACAACCGGCTTGCAGACCTCGATCAGCGTCCCCGCTCTGGACGACGTGAAGGCGATGGTTCGGCGTCTTCTGGCGGAACACGAGCCGGAAATCTACCGTCGCGTCCTGAACGACGTCGAACGCGTGGTTCTCGGTGAAGTCCTGGCCCACGCCGAAGGCAATCAGGTCCAGGCCAGCGAACTGCTGGGTATTTCGCGAACGACGCTCCGCCACAAACTCGAACAGCAGAATCCCGACGAGAATGGATCTGGCCACTGAATCGAGCGGCTGGCTGGCAATGGACGTGACCAGGACTCTTCCTCTTTCGATGCCGCAGTTGCGCAGCAATTGACCAGAGACTGCACTACCGCGTGTGCAATTATCGATCAATCAGCGAGAAGTCTACGGTCATGCGCGGTTGTTTAATCTTAACTCGACGTTGAATCCGCACTTCTCAGTCGTGGCATTCACACCTGGCATGGCCTTTGCCATAGAGCCAGGGCAATGAAGACCTGGACGTGGATGTCAGGCCGGACGTGACCGGCAGTTCCACCTGGCCAGCTCTCATGCACCAGGAAACAACGCGATGTTCACAAAACTCAATCCAACTCCCGGACTGGCAGGCATTCCAACGACACACCATGGCTGGCTGTATCGGCTGACTCATCCGCAGCCACGTCCGCGTCGGAACTATCATCGAACAGTTTCGGACATTCGCTTCGATACGTCGGGAATGCCAGACGTCGAGAGTCTCAATAAAGCCATGCTCGTCGTCGGCGGGCTCACCGTCGCTGCGGCATTCATTCTTTGGTGGATGCTGCTCTCGTGAGCAGCGCCACGGCGAAGCGGTGGCGGTTGAGCGGGAGCTGTTAGTCGTCCGGACGCGTGGCGTCGTTTATAAATCAAGAAGAAGTTGATGACACATACCGAAGAAATTGATGGGTTCTTCTCGCTGTTTGAAGGCCACGACGTGGAGTTCCCCGGAATCAATGACCACAAGGATGTACCAGTCCTGGTTTACCGCTGGTGTCGCAGCAAGGCCGTGGCGGACTGCCCGGTCGGGACGCTTGTTTATCTCGGTCTGAAAAGCATGAAGGCACTCGGATTAAAACGCGTTGTCATGCATGGACACCATCTGAGAGGCGACACCGACACCGGTCAGCGCGTAAAGATGACTGTTTTGAAAAGCGGACACCACAGCATGTATCTACTGATGATAGCGGGCATGCCTGGTACACGCCCGGAAGCGACAGATGTCAATGCGCGTTTGGCGAAATGTATTGACCGACTGGTCGCCGAACAGTGACTGAAAGTCTTAATTCATCGAAGAATGGCCTCGAAAGGCCGTGGCTGCCAGGACAGGCGGCGAAGGGAATTGCGTCCCTTTCTTCGAGCAGCTCACCGCAACCATGGAGGTGCTGTGTGAATTCATCAGTTTGCCACCCTGCTCTGCTGCATCAGATCGTACTCCCGCGTGTCTGTGGGGCGTTCGTCACGAAACTGTTCAGCACGATGCGCGAGGAATTCAGTGATCAGAGTGTCGTCATAACACACGACGAAGTCCGCGACATTGAGTCGTTTGCTGTTTCGCAGACACTGACTCACA
The DNA here is from genome assembly GCA_027624335.1 of Planctomycetota bacterium. GTDB lineage: Bacteria > Planctomycetota > Planctomycetia > Planctomycetales > Planctomycetaceae > JABMPE01. The sequence continues at coordinate 9,610 of JAQBWV010000041.1, read as the reverse complement.
GATTGACCGCCCCACTTCCACAATCTGCGGACGACGGCGAGTCTCATGAACCTGCCGCTGTGGACTTCTCGCTTGAGAAGCGTCCGGGAACCGTCATAAGGGCGGCCATGACCGAGATGGTCAGAAACATTGCCAATGAACTGGAATTCGACGCATGCTCAGTTTTTGCCCTTGATGGCCAGACCAGTGATCTGGTTCTGACCGCGACGATGGGGCTCAATCAAAGCAGCGTGGGATGCGTGAGAATGCAACTGACTGAAGGATTGGTGGGGCTCGTCGCGCAGGAGTTGCAGCCGGTTTATGTCGAGAACGCGCCGGAGCATCCGCGGTTCCGCTACTTCACGGAGGCTGGCGAAGACCCGTTCGTCAGCTTCCTCGGAGTTCCCATCCTGATGTGCGGACGTCTCTGCGGAGTCCTCGTGGTTCAGACGGCTGAACCTCGCGACCTGTCACCGCACTGGTTAGTCCTGGCCGCCGCCGCCCGGCAGATCGCCTCGATCATCGACATCGAACAGTCGGTATCGCAGTAACAAGGCTGACATGAATCAATCATGCGGTGTGTCCCAGTGTGCCGAAGTAGAGTCAACGGGTGGCCATAATCATCCCCCCCTGCCCTCTGACTACTGTTCGGTAAGGACGCCCCACACATGGAACACGCGGTACTCGCAGGTGTCGTTCAGGATCTGCTTCTCGTACTGATGGCGGGACTGCTGGCCGGGATACTCAGTCGAAAAGTGGGTGTGTCGCTGCTTGTTGGCTACCTGGTGATCGGGGCGGTGATCGGCGACGGCGGTCTGCAATGGGTCACCGAGGAAAACCACGAACTTGAATACTTCGCACGTGGCGGCGCTCTGCTTTTGCTTTTTTCAATCGGTCTTGAGTTCTCGCTGGATGAGTTCGTGAAACTCAGCCGGTTGCTGGTGATCGGAGGTGCCACTCAAATGGCGCTGGTATCGATCATCGTGATCCTGGCGTTGCTGCCGTTTCTGGACTGGCGGCCCGCCTTGTTGATGGCGACCGCGATCTCGCTCAGTTCCACGGTACTGGTGTTTAAGACGCTGGCCGAAGCCGGTGCGCAGGACACGCGGCATGGTCGGCGAGCAATTGCCATCCTGCTGTTTCAGGACATCGCACTGGTGCCACTGATCCTGCTGATTCCGTTGCTGACGGATTCTGAACAGGGATTCAACGTCCGCGGACTGAGCCATCTGATCGTTAACTCGCTCGGATTTGTCCTCGCGATTCCAGTTCTGCGCGTGGTGCTCACTCGTTGGCTGCTGCCACAACTGGCTGCACTTCGCAGCCGGGAACTGGTCGTGCTGTTCACGCTCAGTCTGCTGGGAGGGGCGTGTTACGCTGCGGGTATTCTCGGCTTGCCACCAGCGATTGGTGCGTTTGCTGCGGGCCTGTTGCTGAGTGGCAATCGACTGAGCAGTCAGATCGACGCGCTTCTGCTGCCATTTCGGGAATCGTTCGCGGCCGTGTTTTTCGTGAGCCTGGGATCGCTTCTGCATCCAGCTGTCATTCTGCACGAACCGGTTTTGATTCTGACGGGACTGGCTCTGGTTCTCGTCGTGAAAATCTCCGGAGGAACGATCGCCCTGCGGGTAACTGGACTCGATTGGAAGACGGCATTCGGGATGGGAGTGGGACTCGCACAACTTGGCGAATTCTCGTTCGTACTGTTCTCCGAAGCTCTCAATCACGGACTGATTCAATCCGTCGACTACAACCGGCTGCTGTTCATCGGAATGGTCACGCTGCTGCTGACTCCGCAGCTGATCGGTTCGGGTCTGAAGCTGGCAACGGGTTCCTCAGACGCAGCTTCGCCGACTGGCCACGCCGGGACTGCAACGACGGCTGAATCGGGAACACAGACAACGCGATCAGCACTTGTGATCGGAGCTGGCCCCGTGGGCACTGCGGTCTCGCGGGAATTGAATCGGACGATCGGCGATGTCTGTCTGGTTGATCTGAGTCCTGTCAATCTGCATGCGTTTGCTCAGGAGCAGTTCCGCACAGTCGCGGGTGACGCCACAGATCCGGACGTACTTCTTCGCGCGAGGGCTCAGACTGCTGACGTGGCGGTGATCAGCGTGCCTCGGGACGATGTGGCCATTGAAGTTACTCGCAGTTTTCGATCGATCAACGCGACTGCGTTGCTGATCGTCCGTTGTCGGTTCGTTGCAAGTGAACCGGCAATCCTTCACGCGGGAGCAACGCTGGTCATCAGTGAAGAATCCCGAGCGTCTCAGGGGATTCTGGAACTCATTCGGGCTGAAGAATGGCGATATTCCGCCGGAGTCAGGAGCTGATCGTCGCTGGCAGGATTCTCAGGTCTCAGGCAACATTTTCCGACCGACAACAGAAAGTTGTAAAGACAATCGCAACGGAATGTCGCCAGGTACTGGTCCCGCGAATAAAGGAGCGTTCTCTGGCAGGGGAGCCTCTACGATGCCTGGCATCCGGCGAGTGATGCTCGTCGAGCGACGCTGGCCAGCTGGCGACAGCCCTCGGCACATCGAGACACCCATCCGTCGAACGGAAATTTGTTGGCTTCCGTCGCCAGAGTCTCACAGATGGTCGCGGTCGCTCTCCAGGTGCCCGCACTCAGAGCAGTTGGATGTGCCACCTGGCTCAGGCTGGCTGAGATCAACGCCACGGCTCCGGCGGCCAGTTCTTTCAGTCGACGATACTCCTGCGAGGACTGGTCATCGACACCGATCTGCCGAGCGGTCAGCGTCACTACGGTCTCACATTCCTGCAGGCTCGTTCTGCACGCTTCGGCAAGCCACTGTGGATTGACCGGCTGCCGACTCGGATCGTCTGAGCGCACCCTGGCAACGATGCGGTCGCGCTGCTGCAATTCCATCGCCAGAAACGTCGACGCTGATTTCGCTTGAACGAGTGTAAGACTTTGCACAAAAGTGCAAGTCGCTGCATTAAGGGTCGAGCAGATGGTCAGGCTGGTGATGTGATCTTCGGCACCTGCTTCAACTGCGGAAGCTGATTCGGAACATCCACTCAATGGCGAAACAACCGATGGAGCAATATTTCGTGTAGCAGTCAGAATGCGGGACATGACATGAATCCTTTTATGTCAGGTGCGGTTACGAGCCAGAGCAGTTACAGACTCGCTCTGAGGTCTTCTGCAGAAGTCTGTCGCGTCAGCGAATGCGAACTTCCACCAATTCTTCCGTAGAACAGGGCATAAGCTGTACAGAGCTGACCAGAAAATGGTCTACGTGAAGGCGGCGCCGACGGCATTCTCCGAGACTGGAGATCTACCCGAGTGCGGCGCTATCGCGCCCGTCGACGGAGCCGCGAATCGCCGACAGGAGATTCGGCGGTGACAGGCATTGAGCCTGCAACGACCAGCTTGAGTGCCGAGTGACCATCGGCGACATCCAGAAACTCACCAAGGCGAGCGGCAATCTCACTGCGGTGAACTGGAATTTCCGCAGGAGCAGTGATTCCAAGACGTACGCGACCGCCGGAAATCTCCAGCACGCGGACCTCAATCCCATCTCCAATGCAAATAGACTCCGTCGTTTTGCGGGACAGTACTAACATGACACGATTCCTTTCAGGTGCCTGAATTTTGCGGCGGGGGTTCGCCGCGAACGGGTGGGCGACGCTCGTCCTCGGCGTCGTCAGGTAAACTCAGCATTTGCTGTTCCAATCAGAAAAAAGATTAAAGAATGGACATCAATGTGCCGGGACGCTGCCGCTGGCATTGAGGTGAGGCTTCTCGACCGATTCACGATTCAGGCACTCATTCGCACTCAAAAAAACGAGCGGGGACGTATCTCCTGCCGCTCGTTCGCGACCTCTGCTGCTCTCTGAATACTGAGTGTTAGCGTTGCAAGCTACCTGCAAACATCCGGGCGAGTACGTACCAGGCGTGCCATCTTGTCACTTAATTTCATACACTCGAAAGACAGTCCGGAATCGAAGTGTTGTATGGATTCGCAGCGAGTCTGGCTCGAATACAGCATGCAAGTACGAGGGTGCCGTCGGTCTCACATTCGGGCGAACGTGGTTACGGGATTCGGGGCAGTCAATCTCTGCGATGCTGCCTCAGGTCGGCGAGAACTTGTCGAACGGTGATTCGTGTTTGCGCAGGGAAGACGTTTGCAACGCTAGAATCTGCTTTTGGGCCTGAGCGATGCCGGCGGGTGTGTCGTGAACACGCAGCTCGAAACTGGTTTCGTAGGACTCGCCCGGTTGGAGTAAGATCACTCGTCCGCGTTCCCGTTCGAACATCTTGAAGTTCGGGAAGCTCGTGCCGGGCTCCAGGCCAGTGACGTACCCATCTGCCTCTGCCTGAGTGTTCTTCCAGAGCGTGAAACACGGCAGTTGTTTCGTTGAGAAAATCAGAGTGAGACCTCGATCGCCATCTGCGTTTCTCAGTAACACTTGAGTCTGCTCCTTCCAGTCACTGAGCAGTTCGAAGAAGAACGCCTCTTCGGGAAGGCCTGCCACTGGCCCGGCGTAAACGTCGAACAATTCGATCCCTTCCGCGGAGCGAGCATCACGCGGCGCGACTTCCGCGATCGGCGCGACGAATTTCGATCCCTCGCCCAGAAATGGTCGACCGATATTCGTGTGGTAAAGTAGCTGCAATTCGGTCGGCTGTCCGCCTCGGTTGGTGACAACATCAGTGATGGTGATTCCATTCGACCCGGCCTCGGTCGACACAGTTGAAGTCAGCCGCAAAGCAGGAGCGAACATCATGGTCTCATCGACGACTCCTGTGACGCTGAGCGTGCCAGGCCCCTCGTCAGAAATTTCGACAGACACGTGATGTGCCGGGACGTTGGCAATTTTCCCGTGCAAGGTCAGTTGGGTTTCGGTCGCGTTGCCATCCTCATCAATGACTCGATCGACTCCCGGCGGGCCATTGAAGGACAGGCCACAGCGGCACATCAATTCGTTGAATCCGCCCAGCCAGCCAAGGCCGTTACGAGCCTCCAGGTTGACCAGACTCGGATGCACAGGTCGAGCGACAGGTGATTGCCATCCGATTGGAATTCCGTGATAGGTTCCACGCCAGAGTCCCATGCCTCGAGTCGGCAGGATCGAGATGGACAGCTCGCCGTTGTTGAGATCGACCACGTCAACGCCGTCGGAAGGTCCTCCTCTGAGGGTTCGTTTTGACACCGACCACTGGCTCGACCCGGTAAGTTTCAATCCCGACGAGGCGTCAACCTGACCGGATTCAAGAGCTTCGCCCGAGTCAATATCTGTCAGCACAATTCTTTGCGTGGTCATTCTAAGTCCTTGACGGCGGGTCGAAATCGAGCCACAAACCGGCTGATTTACCGGAAGTTGGACCAACTACGGGCGATCACTGCCAGGCTGTCCGATTGAAGTCTATGGATTGACGGCCCGCCGCTTCCAGTATCCACCGCGGGTAGCGGTGACGTTTGACGCAAACTGCTGATGCCACTAGTCTTTGCCGCGATTTGTCCGCCAGGGTGGCAGACAAACAAATGACGGTTTGAAGTCGCTTTTGGTGGTTCACCACAACGCTTCTACTCTTCCGCTGTGAGTTTCGTTGCTGAGCAGTGAATTGAAATGCTCGCGAAACCCACTGGCTGGTTCCTGAGATTTTGACTGGGTTCTGGCTCCGGTTGAGCGATTTTTCGTTCGAACATCGGGTCTGAAGAGTGGGACCGAAGCCTCGTTGGCTTCGTATCCCGGACGAAGTGTGCACACGCGACGGTCTCGTTGCGGCCGGATAACGGCTTGAGGATGCTGATAATGTTACAGATCAATGTGAAGGACATGCTTGAAGCGGGTGTTCATTTTGGACATCGCACCAGTCGCTGGAATCCGAAAATGCGTCCCTACATTTATGGACGCCGTAATCTGATTCACATCATCGATATTAAAGAAACAGTTCGAGGAATCATGCGGGCGCAGCAGTACCTGAAGAAGGTCGCGTCGCAGGGCAGCCTCATCGTCTTCTGCGGAACGAAACGACAGGCCGCTGAACCTGTCATCGAAGCCGCAACCGCGTGTGGAATGCCGTATGTGTCAGAACGCTGGCTGGGCGGGATGCTGACGAACTTCCGCACGATCCGTAGCCGACTGCAAAGGCTGGAAGAACTGGAGTTGCTTGAGACGTCCGGTGAGCTAGCCGGCTACTCCAAGAAGCGACAGTCCACTCTGCGTCGCGAGTTCAAGAAGGTCAAACGCAACCTGGAAGGCATCCGAACGATGAATCGGATTCCGGAAGCGATTGTCGTGATCGATCCAAAAGCCGAAAAGAATTGCATTCACGAATGCCGGCTGATGGGCGTCAAGATTGTCGCGTTGATCGATACTGACTCAGATCCGGATACTGTTGATCTGCCGATTCCAGGCAACGATGACAGCATTCGATCAATTCGCCTGGTTCTGGAACAGCTTGTCTCCGGCATCAACGAAGGCCGTGATCAGCTTCCTCAAGCGAACAAAGTCGTGGATGCAGAACCGGAACCCAAAGCCGTTCCGAGTCTCTAGTTCCTCGCCGCACTTTGCGGCAGATTGCAGAACCTGAAGCCTGATGCCCGGCGAACATCGTTTCGCCGGGCCGTCGGGCATCTGAACTCGGATGTACCTCCTCGTGTCTCACACAGACTTTGGAGAAACCGGTGGTCTCAGTTCATTGGTTGTTCACACCACGTGCTGCTGTACCGGAATGGATTCTGTTCGGAGCAGCACTTCTTAATTCCCAACCGCCCAATCAGCAACAAGGAAAATCGACATGGCTGCAGTAACAGCCGCCGCCGTCAAGGCGCTGCGAGAAAAAACAACTCTTCCCATGATGGACTGCAAAAAGGCACTCGTAGAAGCCGATGGCGACGAAGACAAGGCTATCGAAATTCTGCGTGAGCAGTTCAAAAAGATTCAGGTCAAGCGAGCTGACAATGCTACCACCGAAGGGTTGATCGTCATCGCGCTGAAGGAAGACGGCAGCGAAGGAACGATGGTCGAGGTGCAGTGTGAGTCTGCTCCGGTTGCTTCAAGTGACGAGTTCAAGTCGTTCGCTCGCCAGTGTGCCGAGCAGTTGCTGAATGGACCGGGTGCGACGACTCCGGAAGAGTTGCTCAGTCAGCCTGCCCCGGAAGTCGCCGGCAAGACGCTATTGCAGGTGTGGGAAGACATGACCAACCAGATTCGTGAGAAAATCGTCGTCGGACGAATCACTCGCGTGGTTGGTCCGGTTAACGGATACATTCATCACGATGGCAAGAACGGCGTGCTGTTCCAGGCCGAAGGTGATTCTGGAAAACTCGACATTCTGCGTGACGTCGCCATGCACACTGCTGCGTTGCGACCGCTGGTTTGTCATCCGAATGAGTTGTCGGTTGAAGACATTAATGCAGAACGATCGCGTCTGACTGAAGAAGCCAAAGCTTCCGGAAAGCCGGATAACATTGTCGACAAAATCGTCGACGGGCGGATGAATAACTTCTATGTTGACCAGGGCGTGTTGATCTATCAGGCATTCGCCAAAGACGACTCGAAGACAGTCAGCCAGGCACTTGCTGAAGCAGGCTACAAAGCCGTCGCATTCACTCGCTGGTCGCTCGGCAACTAGTTCAGAGCCGATCCGTATGAGTTCAAAGGGACAGAGGGATTTGACCTTCTGTCCCTCGTTTTGTGTTGTAACTGGTCTTCGTCGGTCAGGCCGCTAATCTTCGCATCGAGAACGCCAACAGTGGCGTCGAGAACGGATTCTTACACCGGAGATGTACGATGTCTGAGCCGGATAATGCCCCGTCGTCAACGGGTTCTCAGTCTGTTTACAAACGAGTTCTGCTGAAACTCAGCGGGAACAGTTTCTGCCGTACCGGCGAATCCGGCATTACGATGGCTGAGGTGTCGAGCATCTCTCAGCAGATCCGACGGATTCACGACACTGGCGTCCAACTGGCCATTGTCTGTGGCGGCGGGAACATCCTGAGAGGCCGCGACTTTGCCGCTGTTAGCGCGTCAATTAACGCTCCAACAGCCCACTACATGGGCATGCTGGCGACCGTTGTGAATGGACTCGCCCTGCAGGATGCGTTGGAGAATGCCGGCGTTCCGACGCGGCTTCAAACTGCAATCCGCATGGAAGGCGTGGCGGAACCGTTCATTCGCCGCCGCTGCGTGCGACATCTCGAGAAGGGCCGCGTTGTCATCCTGGCCGCCGGGACCGGCAGCCCGTTTGTAACGACAGACACAGCAGCAGCACTGCGCGCTCGCGAGATCGAAGCGGACGTCGTTCTGAAAGCAACGCGAGTTGACGGCATCTATTCCGATGATCCAGAGAAGAATCCTCACGCCGTCAAGTATTCGGACATTTCGTTCCAGGAAGTCCTCCGACAGGACTTGAAAGTCATGGACGCTCAGGCGATGCATCACTGCATGGAGCAGAACATTCCGATTGTCGTCTTCAACTATCAGAAGGAAGGCAATCTTGAGCGTGTCGTCGCCGGAGAAAAAATCGGTACACGAGTCGGATAGCGGCCCCTTCGACTTCAGCCTCACGTGATTGGTGAGCTGAGAAATTGCCATGATCAGTAGCCCGTCCCACGTCGCCCGCGTTGAACCTCGCTGTCTTACGAGCCACAATTCAGGACGCAGGTTCGAAATCAACCTCAACTCTTTCGACATCGACAATTTGCGAGGAACAAACCATGGACGCTGACGAGATTCTTCTCGACGCCGAAGAGCGTATGGAAAAAGCAGTGACCGTTTTCGCAGATCAGTTGACCGGACTTCGAACCGGTCGTGCGACTCCGGGCCTGGTCGACTCGATTCGGATCGACTATTACGGGTCGCAGACTCCGCTGAAACAGGTGGCGAATATCACGGTTCCGGAGCCGCAGCAGATCCTGATTCGCCCGTTCGACACCGGCACGATGAACGAGATCGTCAAGGCGATTCAGTCAAGCGATGTCGGCATGGCACCGATGTCCGATGGTCGAGTGATCCGGCTGAATGTTCCGCCACTTTCGACGGAACGTCGACGTCAGCTGGTTTCGCGTACAAAGGAGTTCGCAGAAGACTCCCGCGTGTCCATTCGCAACATCCGACGAGACGCGAACAAGCACGCTGACAACGCGCAGAAGGACAAGTCGATGTCCGAAGACGAGCGTGACTCGGTCAAAGAAGAAGTCCAGAACCTGACTAAAAAGTACGAAGGCATGATCAACGCGTCTGCTTCCGAGAAGGAAACGCAGATCATGGACGAATAGGTTTTCCAGCTGGCGTCAGACCGTAGGGTGGGACACGCGGAGAAAAACGGTGGGTCGACGCTGGCGGATTCCGACGTAACGTCGTCATCCTGTTTGTTGGCGGCCTCCGCACCGTCCCACCGAAACGTCATTTCGCCCACGCTACTGCTCCTTCCGCCACCAGCCAGCCACGATCGGCGTTCTGCCGGGTTTCCTGTTCGGTCACCAGGTCGTTGGCCAGGTCGTCGTCGTCATGTGACGTTGCGTCGGGTCGGATTTCGCCGGCATCGGCGTAACGGTCCTCACGAGTTTTTCGCGAGTTCTTCCGGCCAGGCTCATTCTGTTGGCAGCGACCTCGGCAGCAGCATGAGCCGCCAGTTCGAAGGCCTGCTCGT
>JAQBWV010000326.1 GCA_027624335.1 Planctomycetota bacterium | reverse complement strand
GCGGCGGCCAGGAGTCGAGGAAAGCATCTCACGTCGGTCGACAAAGCCAACGTGCTGGAAGTTTCACGGTTGTGGCGAACGGCTGCTCAGAATGTGATGACCAACGATTTTCCTGATGTGAAATACGACGTCGTGCTGGTCGACTCCATGGCGATGCATCTGATTTCGCGACCTCGCGACTTCGACGTCGTTGTCACTGGAAACATGTTCGGCGACATCCTCACGGATGAAGGTTCAATGCTGACCGGTTCACTCGGCATGTTGCCGTCGGCGTCGATTGGCGAGTCCGGTCCAGGGGTGTACGAGCCGATTCACGGATCCGCTCCGGATATTGCCGGCAAGGGATTAGCGAATCCACTGGCAACAATTCTGGCGACCGCCATGTTGCTGCGACATTCACTGGGACTCGAAGAAGAGGCCGCGTTGATTGAGAAGGCAGTGGACTCGGTGCTCGATGCGGGATTCCGAACAAAAGACATTGCTCGCGGCAGAGCGTTTCTCAGTACGTTCGAAATGACTGACAAAGTGCTGGCTGCTTTGCAGGCCCCGTGTTAGCTTCCTGACTTCCAGGCATATCCTTCCCGATTTCCAGGCAAGTCCTTCCCGTTCCAACCACGTCATTCCCGCGAAGGCGGGAAACCAGCAGACAAGAGAGAACTGGGTTCCCGCCTCTGCGGGAATGACATGCAGATCGGAAGCTGGAGTTTCCCGTGGCGGATGCTGATCGAAATGTGATTCGAATTGCGACCCGAACCAGTCCGCTGGCGCTCTGGCAGGCGAACCATGTGCGAGATCGGATTCTAGAATTCGTGGAGGGCGTCAGCGTTGAACTCGTTGACGTTTCCACAATTGGAGATCGCGATCGCGCGACGGCTCTGGCGTCGATGGGTGGACAGGGAGTCTTTACGAAGGAAGTTCAGAATGCGGTTTTGAGCGGTCGCGCTGACCTCGCCGTCCACAGTTTGAAAGATTTGCCGACTGACACGACAGATGGTCTGACCCTGGCCGGTGTGCCCGAACGCGCTCCGGTTGCTGATGCGCTGGTCCTGCCGGCTGACGTTTCGATAGGACTTCCGGGACGACTGGAATCGATGCCGTTTGATGTACTGACTGCGGGTGCACGAATCGGGACGGGCAGCCCTCGTCGACAGGCTCAGCTGCTGCACGCACGGCCGGACCTGCAGATGTTCGAAAATCGAGGCAATGTCGAAACGCGATTGCAAAAGCTCGACGATGGAGAGTTCGACGCGATCATTCTGGCCGAAGCCGGATTGACCCGTCTTGGATACGGCAGTCGGATCTCAACTCGACTTGTGCCTCCATTGATGCTGCACGCCGTCGGGCAGGGAGCGCTCGGTATCGAGTGTCGCCACGACGACCAGTTCATCGTCGACCTGCTGTCACAGATCTCTGATGCCAACGTCATCGCGGCTGTATCTGCCGAGCGAAGTCTGCTGCGGGATCTGCGAGCGGGCTGTCACGCTCCGGTTGGCACCACGACGAGCTTCGCTGACGACGGCAGGCTGACTCTGCGCGGAGTCGTGCTCAGCCTGGATGGCGAGGAGCGTCTGGAAGCTTCTGCCAGCAGCTCGCCGGAGAACGCAGAAGGGCTCGGTGTCGAAGTCTCTGCACTTCTGCGGGCAGACGGCGCCGAGCGACTGCTTACGCCAGCGTCGTCGTAGGTCAGGCTGACCTACGACGATGATGACTCTGCGGGCGGGCCAGAGAGTTGTTGACCGACCAGATAGCCGGCGAGACTGAAACCGAAGCCGTAGAAATCGGCGGGGATATCCATCAGCGTCTGAGCCAGTCCTGGAGCGGCCTCCACTTCAGCAATCTCCAGCCCGAATTTGATCAGCCACGTGCTGAAGCCCAGGCTCATCGCCAGCACTGCCGACGCCTGTCCGCGAGGTTTTCCATAGATCCCCATCACGACGGGGATGAACAACGCGACGAGTTGAATGGACAAGGCCATGTCAAGCAGTTCCATCATGCCCTGACCCTGCAACGCAAGAACGACTCCGCCGGCAGAAACGAGCACGACGCAGAGCCGGTCACGCAGGAGCGCCCGGTCACGCAGAATCGGCAGGCGGTTCAGCAGGTTGTGCCCCAGCAGTGTTGCCGGAGCAAGTACCGCACTGGTCGCTGTCGACACGACCATCGATACGACGGCGATTACAAAGACAACCAGCATCGCCGGCGACAGATAGTGACCGGCAAGAAATGCTACCGGTTCACCTTCGAGTTCCGGATGCGTTACGTGCGAGGCCAGTCCCAGTGAAACGGGGATGATGCCGAACATGAAGTACAACACACCCGCCAGGATGCAGGCGCGTGACGCCGTGTTCTCGTCTTTCGAGGCAAACACTCGCTGCTGGAGATCCTGACCGGGGATGTTTCCAAACAGTCCGGTGGCCCACGCGGCGATCCAGCTCATGATCAGCACACCGCTCATGCCTGGCAGCAGACTGAGGTGTTCCGGATGTGAGTCCGACAGCTTCTCCAGCATGACAGAGACACCTCGAACCGCCGAGCCGTCGCCAAGTTCCGGCTGAGCAAATACCGTCGTTGCGAGTACCACCAGGCCGAACAACGCGACCACGATCTGCAGAGTATCTGTCAGGGTGACGGACCACATGCCGCCGACCAGTGTGTAAACCAGAGTGACAGCGGCTGAATACAAAACTCCGTGAGTGAATGGAGTCTCGAAATAGGTTGAAAGAATGCGTGACAGGGCGGTGTACTGCAGAGCGATCCAGGCAAAGTAACTCGGAATCTGGATCGACGCTCCGAGGATTTCTGCTTTCTCTCCGTACTTCTCGCGGTAGAAGTCGGCCATCGTCAGCAGCTTCATTCGCCACAGCGGTCGAGCGAAAAACAAGCCGGCGAAGATCAGAGTCGCCGAGCACGCAAACGGATCCAGAATAACCCCTCGCAGTCCTTCGTCACGAGCCGATTCGGCGGCGGCAAACATTGTTGCCGCACCAAACCATGTCGCCATTAACGTTCCCCAGGCAAGGAACAGAGGTAGCCGCCGACCGGCAATGAGGTAGTCTTCTTCGTTCCGCACGCGCCGAGTCGCGACAATGCTGAGACCCAGTAGGAAGACGACGTAGATCCCCAGTGCAATCTTCAGTATGCCGACGGAATCGGCGTTCAACTCTGGCATCCCTTCCGCAGCAACGATCAGCGTTGATGTTGTCAGCATCGAGCGTGTCTCCGAAGTGCCGCCGAATAGATTTCTGTCTCGGCCCGGCAACAGTTGCGGTAAATGAATTAACAACAGGCGCGGGAGTGTATCGCCTGCGTCATGAAGTCAACAAAGCAACGGCGAGCCGTCACAGGGCGCGTGCAGTACGACCCAGACGCAGGATTGATTTCTCCACTGCCCCTTTGACTCAGCCTCCTGGCCGGTCGCCGCTCCGCAACCAGCGGATGCTCGCCGAGGCGGTTTACTCGTCGGCGATCGGGATCGCTGGTGCGGGCAGACTCTGCAGCAATTCGGTCACTCGTTGCGCGCTGGGGCGGAAGGAGCCGACAACTGAAGCAATCGCCGTTTTAAGAGAGCCCGCAGGCATGTCCTGAAAGTTGCTTTGGATTTCCTGAATTCGCGACTCCGATAGCAGAACGCCGTATCGCTGAATGTGGAAAGCCAATTGAAATGCTGATGTTTCCCGCAGCGACGGTTCGCGAGCTGCGCTGGTTACGATTTCCTGCAGTCGTTCCTGCGACGTCGATGTCGCGATGGCGCCCAGAGCCAACACAGCGTTCTCGCCGACACCAGGATCGTTGACGGCATCGAAAAGTGCGTCTTCCGCCATACTGATATCGAACGTGTCGGTCCGCCGTCCACCAGCGATGTGAGCAAACCAGAATCCGGCCGCCCTTGTTCGGTCAGCACGCTGTTGATCACTGAGCGGTGGAGTGCTCAACCGATCGAGGTACAGTCGAACGCTGCGTTTGAAAGTGGTCTCACCATCTAACGCAAACCCGACCAGTGGGAACTGATCCGCAATCCTTTCAACGACAGGCTCAATTGACTCAGGTCCGTAAACGATAATCGGAATCCCTGAAGTTCGAGCATCGGCCCTCAGATTGACGATCGACTGAGCAAGCCCCCATCGAATGACGGCGCCGTGAATCACGATCAGCTCGACGTCGCCTCGCTCGGCGGCGATCTTGAATCCTTCCTGCCCAGTCGTCGCCTGCAGCGGGGCGAATCCGATCTCACCCAGCAGGCCGGCCATGGACGCGGCTCGGTCTTCGTTCGAGTCGATTGCCAGTCCTTGTTTATCGCCGCTGTCATTCAACGCTCGCGTCAGGATCGACACGATACGTGAAGCGCCTCGGAACGACTTTTCAGGGTCGAGCTGCAGCACGGTCGATGCCGCTGCAAACTGAACTCGAAAGTTCGGATAGTTCATCGCCTGAATGATTGGCGATGCCTGACCAGCGTGGTCACGGAGCTGGCTGCGATTACCAATTTGACCCAGCACCTGCAACGTCGCCAGCGCAGCTGCCGGATTCGGATTCTGCAATGAGTATCGGAGTGCGTTGACTGCGACTTCTGGCCCGGCCAGCAGCGCGAGGTCGTGCGCAGTGCCCGGCCCGGTCGGCAGCGGTGCATCCCAACCCGCGACATGAGCCTCAAACGCCAGTCGTAACGACAGGTACAGCGACTGCAGTTCGATTCGCTCCGGTGAAAGCATCAACGCCTGTCTCGCGAATCGGCTGCCGACGATCAGTGACGCCGTTTCCGGAGCGAGGTTCCAGGCAGACAGCACATTCTTCTGAGTATCCCAGGACCATAGTTCTGTGGTCTTGCCGTCCTCGTTCATTTGCCAGTTGTGCTCAAGACGGAAATGCGCTGTGGCGATCTTCTGAAGTTGGGAGGTGGCTCCGTAACTGCTGATGTCGCCGGCTCGCTTAACGTCATCCCTCAGGATTCTCGCCAGTGCCTGACGAGCGGATTGCCGAACTCCAGTTGACTGATCCGACCCGAACGCCGGATACCACAGCCACGGGACGGTACCGGATGACCCCAGCCAGCCCAGCGTGTCGATCGCCACGGTCCGTATGCCATCATCGGGAGACTCGATCGCTCCCAGCAGTGCAGGAATGATCTGTCCTCCCATGCGTGCCATGGCGTAAACCATCGCGTCGCGCTGGGCGGTTTCCTTCGACCCGGAGATCACCGTCAGCATTCTGGGAATAGCAACTTTGCCTGTACTTCGAAGTTGGATGATGGCAACCTCGCGTTTTTCCGGGGCACCGGTCAGGTCTTTGATCAATCGATCCATGCGGGACGGATCGGCGGCATATTTGCGAAACGCGCCGTTCATTCGATCGAGCAGAGTGATCGACGACGGCTGCAGTCGCTTGTCGTTGGAAAGTTCCAGAAAGATTGCCGGACCGTGCTTGTCGCGCATCCTCAGAATCGTGGCTTCATTCGGATCCTGAACCAGCAACTGTTCCAGGTAATTCAACGCCAGGTTCGGACGGTCAAGGTCCATCATCAGGACGACCGCGTCGAACAATGCTTCAGGAGACTTCGGCTCAGTCAGCAACGGAGACGGTTCGACCGCACCAGGGTTCTGTGCGATCGCAACCGGCGGCTGAGCGCGCACGCTCACCGGGAGGCTCGCCGCCCCAAGTAATACTGCCAGAACAATTGACCGGCGATACATCCAGCAGGCTCCGTCGAAGCGCAAACACACCGAAACTGCAACTCAATCCAGTAACGGCGGACGAAATTCAGCATCCCGCAAACTGCGGCCAGCTAATTACCAGTCCCTCAAATAAAGGACCGGTATTCGGCAGATTCTTTGATCTGACGCAAAGGTGCCAAGACGCGAAGAATCGCAAAGAAATCCGGAGTAGTTCTGTGCGTACCTTTTCGGCTTAACGTCTGTGCGTCAGGTTTTGATTTTCAGTCCCCAACTCATGGGGCGCATTCCTGGCAGGCTGATCATCGTGGTCTGCAAAACCTGGGAAAACAACACGAAACTCGCCGTTTATCCATTTTGCCGAACTCCGGCACCGGCATGGTCCATGAATGGGTTGTGAGTTTCCAAAGTGTCCGTTTCTGCAGATTTGTCCGGGCGCACCGCTTCTACGAGATGTGCCCACTGAGGGAGTTATCGGACTCCCAGCGGGTGTTCGTCCAACCGGAAAAGCCGAGCCGTCGACCGTGACTGGAATTCGCTGAGTGAACTGATGCATCCAGGATTGTGATTTCTGGAGCGGGCTGCAGCGTTCGCAGGGCAAAACGGTCTTATACCTTCCGCGATTGTTGACTAGCAGTGTGTCCGGATACCTGTTTCGACCTGGATTTCGTGTTGGGGATGGTGTATTCGGGGCTCA
>JAQBWV010000325.1 GCA_027624335.1 Planctomycetota bacterium | reverse complement strand
TGGCAGACCGGTCAGGTCGTACGTCGCGCGGCGGATCAGCGTCCGCTTGTCAGCCACTCCGACCGGCTGCAGATTCCGGCGTTCGAGTTCCGCGAGGATGAAGCGATCGATGTCGCTCAGCGGCCAGTCCGAGTCACGAACCGTCGGCGGCGTCGGATTCGTCACCGGACGAAATGACCAGAACTCTCGCGCCTTCGCGACGTCGATTGTTCGACGAGGAATCTTCGTCGCGTTACGTCGCGGATCCGGAGCACCCATCCGAACCCACTCTTCAAGATCGCGAATCTCGGTCGCCGAGAGTTTCTCATCAGGCGGCATCTGCAGGTCTTTGTTGCCGTACCGCACAGCTTCAATCAGCAGACTCTTGCCGAGATCACCCGGCATCACGGCGGGACCGGTGTCGCCACCGCGGCGCATCGTGGGAGACGAATCGACCAGCAGATGACCGGCCACTTCATCCGCTTCCTGACTGTGGCATTCGTAGCACTTCGACACGAGCAGCGGCCGAATGCGTTTCTCGAAGAAGGCGAGCTGATCTTCCGGGATGACCACGTGGCCGTCGTACTCGCCGCGCCAGACTTCGATGCCGGAGAAGTTCGCCGCTCCGCCCGAACTGGTCAGCACAAGCTTTCCATCGGTGACATCCACGAACCACGGACCGAGCCGATCCCACTTGCCCTGCGGCCCGCTGCGATACTGTCGCTCGACCTCGCGACCGTTGAGCGACACGGTGTACGTCTCCGGGTTGTTGTCCTCCCAGACGTAAAGGAACACCGTGCAGCGACCATTGGGAACGTCGGACAGCTCGACGCGATTCCCGCCCCAGCGGCTGGAACGCAACATCTTCGCACGATCGGCGTCAGTCGGCGGCAACAGCTCGACGTTCTGAGCATCGAACGCTTTGTCTTTGCAGACGTACTGCTTCGCGTCTTTCCCGTCCCAGCGGTGACCATCAATCGTGACCGCCGGACCGTTGAGATTCAGCCCGCGCAGAAACGTCGGCGGAGTTGTTTCGTCGGTCGCATGCAGCGGAGTTATTCCGAACAGAACGAGCAGCAAAAAGTAGCAGGCACACTCCGTGTGCCGCAGCCACAAGCGCACCAGATACGGCTTCGAGTTCTGGGGGACGATCGATGTTTTGCGACGGCGGACGGCACACGGAGTGTGCCTGCTACTTTGGAGAGTCATGATCGCCTCCCGCGCGGGTCGAGCAGGAACTGCCGTCCGTAATCGAGATGCTCTTCCATCCGTTTCGCCGAGAGTTTCGCATCGCCCGCCAGCACCGCCTCAACGATCGCGGCATGCTCGTCGCAGCTTGAACCGAGCCGCTCCGGCTGCTGCTGAAACACGCGGCCAATGACACGATGAATCTTCTCACGCAATTGACTCATGACGCGAGTGATTTCGCGGTTGCCGTGAAACTCGCAGAACAGCATGTGAAACTTGGCGTCGAGCGCGACCAGTTCAGCCACGTCGCGCCGCTTCGCCGCCTGCTTCTGCTGCCGGATGCTGGCTGTCAGCACCGAGGCCTGTTCGTCGGTCAGTCGCCCGGCAACCGATCGCAGCACGTGACATTCCAGAGCGACCCGAATCTCGAACTGATCAGCGACCTCATGCACGGACAGCTCACGCACAACGATGCCCTGCTGCGGAGAGACGGCAATGAATCCTTCAATCTCCAGCCGCTCGAGTGCGGCCTTGACCGGCGTCTTGCTCATCCCGAGCCGCCCGGCCAGTTGCCTCTCAGACAGAAAGGCTCCGGGCTCAAACGTGACGTCCTGAATGAGCTGTTTCAGTTCCGAGTAGGCTCGATCCTTCAGCAGCACGCGAGCATCCGGCGCGGCCGACGATCCGCCTCGAACCTTTGAGCCTCGCTTCTTCGGAGTCTGCAGAGCTGTCGCCATCTATTCGTCCCGTGCTGTGTGACCAGTTTAGCAGTCACTAACCAGGAGAAATCTAACTGAGATCTCAGTTGTCGTCAAGAATCTGCCACGGGGGCAAGGCGGACGGCACGGCGAAGCGTGCCTGCTACTTTGTTTGGAACCGCGACAGCTTTTTCGAGGACGCCCGGCAATTCAGTTGCGTCGCGGTTGACGAAGCCCGTCGGCAGGTGGCCGGGGAAGGAATACGACAGGCATGGTAACTCGCGCGTTCGCGGAGAGTGAACGCGCCGTGTCGATAGGGGGCCTTCAACGGTTCGGGGTGTGGTGCGCTGGTCGAACTCAGCGATGCCGTTCGAAGACGACAAGACCCGGTGCCGTATCTACTCGGGACATCGCGGCAGTGAGGCCCTGCCCGGACGCTCAACTCGTACCCGGACGCTCAACTCGCCCGCTCCGGGGCCGGGGCTTGAGATTCCGCCGCGAGGAGAACGCAGTCGGACGATCGAACATCAGTTTGCCCGGGCTCAGTCCGGATTGCCGGTGACGTTGCTCAGCTTCTTCACTCCACGCGTCTCGGCGAGGCGATTGATCGAAACGCGTCTGGTCGCGAACACCACGCCGTACAGACGGCCGCGACGCTGCAGCCGGTCGTTGATCCACGCGTTTGTCATCGCGAGCGGCTTCCGATCCTTCTTTCCCTGTGGAAACAACTGCCCCCAGCGACGGACGAGCTCTTCGTCCGACCGCCCCCGCAGCCACATCATCGTTCAGCCGCAGCACAACATGCAGATGGTTATCGAGCACGGCATAAGGCGTCCGGCGGGTAAGAAGTTACCTGCCGAATGGTAGCAGGCACACTCCGTGTGCCGTCGGCCGTGGCTTCGGCACACGGAGTGTGCCTGCTACTCTGGTAAATTCTCATCTGCCGCTCGCATAAGCACACACAAATCAACCGCAAAGATCCCGGCGAGTTCCCTCAGCCGATGCTCGACCCACTGCTTGCGGTGTTCACACCCGTCCACACACAGAAACGCCCGCCGCACACCGCGAGATGCAGCAGTCATACGGAGTCACCGAAGAATCCACCAGAGCCTTCCGAGCCATCGTCATCGCAATCATCACTCCTCTGAAACCGAACGACACGCCGAACCGTACCACCGCGATTCCAATGTTCAATGCCTGTCCCAGGTACTTCGTGGCGATCTTCGAACAGTGGAGTGACTGCAGCACTGGCGTGTCGGCTGGTCACGCGAGGATGTTTTCGACCACGTGGCCGTGAACGTCGGTCAGGCGGAAGTCGCGGCCGGCATGACGGTAAGTCAGCCGGGTATGGTCGATGCCCATCAGGTGCAGGATCGTCGCGTGCAGGTCGTGGACGTCGACTTTTTCGCGGGCGATCGACTTTCCGATGTCGTCCGTTTCACCGTGGACAATGCCGCCCTTGATGCCGCCGCCCGACAGCCATACGGAAAAACAATCGCCGTGATGGCCGCGGCCGTGCTTGCCCTCTTTGCCCGGCGTCCGGCCGAATTCGGTCGCCCACACGATCAACGTTTCGTCCAGCATCGCTCGCTGCTTCAGGTCGCGGATCAGCGCGGCGAGTGGCTGATCGACGGCCTTCGCCAGCGGGACGTGCTCGTTCATCTCGCCGTGGGAATCCCAGTTGGGACGCGAGCCGGTATCGACCAACTCGATGAACCGCACTCCGCGTTCGGCCAGGCGTCGAGCGACGACGCACTGCCATGCGAAGCTTTTCGTGTCGCCGCGCTTGAGCCCGTACATCTCGTGCGTGCGGTCATCCTCGGTTGCGACATCAAACGCCTCGGGTCCGGCGGTCTGCATCTGGAAGGCGGTTTCGAACGACTTGATGCGGGCGGCCAGTGCGGAGTCGTCCTGCCTCAGCGTGAGGTGATCTCGATTCAGCGCCGCGGTCAGGCCGAGTTCCAGTTCCTGAATCTTCCGCTGCTGAGTCTTCGCCACAAGATTTTCGATCGGTTGCTCGCCGGGGATGACTCGCGTTCCCTGGTGATAAGCCGGCAGAAAATCGCTGGCGTAAACCTGAGTCCCGCCGTACGGCAGGTGCGGAGCGATCACGATGAACGACGGCAGGTTTCTATTAAACGTCCCAAGCCCGTAACTCAGCCACGAACCCATGCTCGGCCTGGCAAACGTCGGCGACCCGGTGTGCATCCCGACGGCCGCTTCCGTGTGATCGAAGTGAGCCGACTTCATCGAGCGGATGACGCAGATGTCCTCCATCGAGTCGCGCAGGTGAGGAAACAGATCGGTGACTTCAGTCCCGCAGCGTTTGTTGGCGCTGGAGGGAAAGACGCTGCCCATCAGTTTGTCTTTGCCGTTCCCGTCGCGACCGTTCTTTGACGATTTTGGATCGAACGTGTCGATATGCGAAACGCCTCCGGTCGCAAAGACGAAGACAACCCGCTTCGCCTTCGGAGCAAACTGCGGCGGCTTCGCGGCGAGCGGATCGCTCGACCGTGCCGCATCCTCCGCCAGCAGCTCGGAAAGAATCCCCGGCAGCAGCATCGAGCCGCCGACCATCGATTGAATCATTGTGCGACGCGAGGGATGAAATGGTGCTGGCTTCATCGTCGTTGTCCTTCAATCCACGTACAGAAACTCGTTCGTGCGAAACATCGACCGCGCGAAGCTGGACCATGATTCGTGGTCGATTCTGGAGTCGTCCGTTCCTGACGACTCCAGCAGTTGCTTCAGGCTTTGGAAATATTCGCCGGCAGTTGCTTGTTCTTCGTCGTTCGGTGAGCGACCGGTGATGAGCTTGAACGCCAACTTCAGGCGATCGGGGTTCGATGACGATTCCCTCAACATCCGGTCCGCAAATCGGCTGGCTCGCTCATGAGTGAAATCGTTGTTCAGTAAGAACAGCGACTGCACCGTCGTGACTGAGTTGTCGCGGGTTGCGGTCGAGGCGTTGCGATCAGCTCCGTCGAACGTTGTAAAGAACGGACGCGAGTTGAGCCGGGCAGTCATCAGGTAAATGCTGCGACGGTTGCTCTCGTAGCTGTCGCGGAACGGGTGATGTTGAGTGAACTGCCACTTGTCGACCGGCGGAAACGGATGCGGCTCGGTCATCATCGACGGGTCGAGTTCGCCACTCAGCAGCAGCAGCGTGTCGCGCAGCGATTCGGCATCCAGACGGCGACGATTGAACCGCCAGTGGAGATGGTTGTTCGGGTCGATCGTCAAAGTAGCAGGCACACTCCGTGTGCCGTCCGCCGTCGCAGCCTCCGCTGGTTCCGCATAGCTGACTGAATTGTCCGAGACACTCGAGCCGCTTGAGGCTGCGGCACGGCGGAGCGTGCCTGCTACTTTGGGCTGGGCTGCGGCACGACGGAGCGTGCCTGCTACTTTCGAGTCCAACTGGTAGACGCGCGAATTCATCATCAATCGGTGCATCGACTTGAGCGACCAGCCGTCAGCCATGAAGCGTGTCGCCAGCCAGTCGAGCAGTTCCGGGTGTGTCGGCGGCAGACCTCGGTGACCGAAGTCGCTGGGAGTCGTCACAAGACCGGCTCCGAAGTGGTACTGCCAGATGCGGTTCGCCATGACGCGCGCGGTCAGCGGGTTATTGCGATCCGCCAGCCAGTCGGCGAGCTGCCGTCGACCGCTCTGCTTCGATTCTTCGCCGTTCAATGACTGGCCGCCGAGCACTTCCAGAAAGCCTCGAGGGACGACTTCACCCGGCTTCGTTGGTTCGCCTCGAACTTGTAGAGCCGCGTCCGCCGCGCGGGATTCGGACACGGCATACGCGAGCGATTTCCCCGGCTTGCCGTTTTCAAACAGCGCCGCAAAGTCGCGCGGCTTTTTGTCGAGTTCGATCCCGGGGAACGGATACAGCGTGCTGTCGAAGATGCCGTACAGCGCGTAATAGTCGGCCTGCAGAATCGGGTCGAATTTGTGATCGTGACATCGGGAGCACGACAGCGTCAGCCCCTGAAACACGCGACCGATGTTGTCGATCGTGTCTTCGATCGTGAGGTGCTGCGGGTAATCTTTGATGACCGAACCAAAACGCCGCGAGATCGCGATATAGCCCGTCGCGATGATCTGCTCGTTGCGTTCCTCGTCGTTTGCGGCCGGAAGCAGGTCGCCGGCGATCTGCTGGCGAATGAACTCGTCGTAGGGTTTGTCGGCGTTGAACGAGTTGATGATGTAGTTGCGGTAGAGGTACGCCTGCGGGATCGGGTAGTCCGAATTCTCGCCCGCCGTGTCGGCATAGCGGACAAGGTCCATCCAGTGCCGGCCCCAGCGTTCGCCGTACTGCGGCGAGTCCAGCAGCCGATCGACGACGCGCGAAAACGCCTCGGACGATTCGTCTGCCAGAAACGCGTCGATGTCCTGAGGGCTCGGTGGCAGACCGGTCAGGTCGTACGTCGCGCGGCGGATCAGCGTCCGCTTGTCAGCCACTCCGACCGGCTGCAGATTCCGGCGTTCGAGTTCCGCGAGGAT
>JAQBWV010000324.1 GCA_027624335.1 Planctomycetota bacterium | reverse complement strand
GCGGGCACCGTTTTTCCAGGAGTGGGTTGCGAGTCCGGATTTCAAGCATCTCGAACTGGTCAAATCTGCCGTCGAAGCAGCGTCTGGAAAGCCGCTCGGCAAGTCGCTTCACGAGCTGTTCGGTCAAGACGTGGTCATTGCCTGGTACCACACTCCAGGGTCGAAAGCGGACCTCGCCCGCAACAGCGTCGTACTTGTAAACGTCGAGAACACTGCTGCCGAGTCAGCGCTGTCCACATGGAACACTCTTGATAAGCAACGCAAAGTCACACGAAAGCATCGCAACGTCGCCTACATACACTCAGTTAAAGCCAGCGCCGGACAGGACTCCGACGGATTCTGGTACACGATTCTCGACAGCGTACTCGCGATTTCTGCTCGCGAAGATCGTATTCAACGAGTTATCGATTTCTCGCTCGAATCAACGGACGAGGCTGTGAGCGAATCGAAAGTAAACGATGGGACTCCAGTTTCATCGACGAGCCATTCTGATTGCCTGGCTGCTTACGAGCCGTTTGCGAAGGCGTACGTGCGCCGGCCTCAGTCGGAACTCATGACGGTGTATCTCAATCCTCGAATCGTTGGCAGTGAACTCGGACGCGCCAGCAAGGACCTTTCAGTCGTTGAGGCAGTGCTGGCACGTTGCCAGTGGCTCACGTTGAGACTGACGAACGACGAATCTCTGCAACTCGAATTCGTCGCCGACTACGACAACAGGAATGTACCTGACTTGTGGGAACAGTGGCTCGGTGTAGCTCGCAGCAGTCGACTGCCTGTCGAGGCGATTCCGTCGAACTCTCTGGTGGCGCTGAGTGGTCAGTTCAGTGCGGCGAGCATTTCGGAAATCGTTCGACAGGCGATTCAGAAACACGGCGACATTCCGATGGATCTGGTTCGTGCTCGACGAGTCTTTCAAGGATTGCTGCTTGGTCTGGATCCACTGAACGATGTGCTGCCGAATCTTGGACCCGCCTGGGTAGCCAGTGTCGTGCCTCGCGATCCGACTGTCTCGACCACGTTTCCGGCGGATGTGTTATTTGCCATTCAGTTGAGATCACAATCGATCGACGGGCAAGCGAAAGACGCGTCGCAGGCACCTTCGCTGGAATCCGCGCTGGACCACACGATGCGGACGGGACTGGAAGTTGTCGCGGCAGTACACAACGCTCGCGCAACTGGGCAGCAGGTTTCGGTTGTCAGGCAGCAGGAAATCGACGGAGTGACAATTCACTACGCCGACCCGGTAGCATTCTTTCAGCCCGCCTACGCCATTTCGAATGGCTATCTCGTTGTCGCAACGTCCCCGAAACTGTGTGGATCGTTTTTGAAGTCCGCGATAAACACTGACTTCGGTACGGATGACAACTCCATAGCGCAGCCGAATGTCGAGCAGCCAGAACTGGCGGGCAACCTGCAATTAGTGGTGGCGAGTTCGGTGTCTGCCAGGCAGATACTCAAGCATCACCATCACTGGTTTATCAAACAGGCCGAGCGTGACAAGGTGTCAGAAGCCGACGCGAAACAGCGGTTAGCCCAACTCGACCAGTTCCTTCAGCTCTTTGATCGAGCGTGGCTGACCGCCAGCGTCAATGAAAGAGCTTTTCGAGTCACGGCAGGTATTTCCTCGCGAATGTCGGTAGCTGCTGAGAAGTGACAGGAACGTTACCGGGTTAGTACAGCAGGACTGGTTTTGGCGTTTGCGGGAAGGATCGGATACGCTTCCGGCCTCGGCAAACGTACCGGAGTCATCTACCCGAACGAATTCGCAATTGGCAGGTCGTCACTGCTGCCTTGCTTAGCCGGGAATTGTGTCGACCGGGGCAAGCCAACCGTGAGACACGCCGTTAACGTCTGAACCAAATCCCGTCTGAACCAGTCACTCGATGTCCCTACTGAATCCCGCACTGATTTTCGGTCTCGCGTTCGCGGCGATCCCGGTCGTCCTGCATCTGATGATGCGTGCCAAGCCGAAGAAACTTCTCTTTCCGGCACTGCGTCTGATTCAGAAACGCCGCCGTCAGAACGTTCGGCGAATCCGACTTCAACACCTGTGGTTGCTGTTGTTGCGAGTGTTCGTGCTGGCGATTCTCGTCGTTTCTTTAATGCGACCGTCTCTCCCCGCCGCTCCATACGGACTGAAGACCGGAGAGACACTGACGCTCGGCGGAATCGTTGCTGCGGCTCTGGCTGTCTACTTTGCGATGCTCGCTCGCTGGCGAAAACAAGGCATAGCCAATCATCTGATTGCGTCTCGTCGGACGTCTTTGCGAGGTGCTCTGGGAGTCATCGGGCTCGCGCTGCTGCTCCTGTTTATCGTGTGGCCGTACAAACAGAGAATCGCCGCAGCGATCACGGCTCCATTGCCGGAAGTCTCTCCAGATTTGCCAGTGGCGGCGATTTTCCTGTTCGATACGTCATTGAGCATGGAGTACCGCCAGGAAGGACGCACACGGCTGGACGAAGTTAAATCATTCGCGACGGAGCATCTGTCGGCGCTTCCGCGGCAGAGCCGGATTGCGATTGCAGATTCATCAGGGACGTCTCCGATTCTGTTTCAGGCGGACGTGCAGGGGGCAAAGGCTCGGATTGAGTCGCTCGAAACAACGTCCTCATTTGTCCCTCTCAATGATCGACTTCGAGCGGCATTACGACTTCAGGAAGAAGACCACGAGCGGATGCTGTCCACGAATGGCGGAAGTGGAAACTCACTGGCTTTCGACCGACTCATTAGAGAGGTCTACATTTTCACCGATCTCGCTCGGTCGGCATGGACGGAAACATCAGCAAAACTTGTGCGAGGAGAACTGGAGCGTCTGCCCTGGGCCAGCGTTTATCTGATTGATGCTGGAGTCAACGAACCTCGAAATGTCGCACTGACGAGCTTGAAGCTGTCAGCTCAGGAAGTTACTGGCGACAGCAAAGTTGTAGTCGAAGCGTCAGTTGTTTCGCAGGGCTTTGATGGACAGGAAGTCACCGTCGAGTTCTACACGCATGAACTCGATGCCGAGCCCGTCGAGCGGGGACAAATGACGGTAACGCTCGACAGTCAAAACGGACAACCGCTGCAGTTCGTGGCCGAAGTGTCCAACAACAAAGCGATCCGCGGAGAAATTCGACTGGTGATCAGTGACCCATTATCGATCGACAATCGACTTTGGCTTACCGTAGGAACCAGACCACCGGTTCGAGTTCTGGTCGTCGCTCCTGCGCGAGACAACACAGAGCAGGCGATTGAAACCAGTCAGGCGTTTGCACTGGTGACGCTACTGAAAGCACTGAGATTCGAAGTCACATTCCTGGCCGCTCACGACCTGGAAACTGCCGACCTGGCGGCAGCTGACGTCGTTGCGTTGTTGAACGTTCCTGCTCCATCCATCCGCTCATGGAATCAACTTCATGATTTCGTCCGGGCCGGAGGAGGACTACTTGGTTTTCTCGGGTCGGCAGCGTTCGACGGAAGGACCGGAATTGACAGCGTGGCCTGGAATGTGCCTTCTGCTCAGGAAGTTCTTCCGGGAAAACTGAATGTCGTCCGACAGTTCCGACCAGAGGCCGGTCTCGATGTCAAAGACACGTCGCACCCGGTACTGGCGGAGTTTGACAGGCAGGGTGACGCTGCCGATGTCGCCATGATTCCTGTCTGGAAATGCTGGCATGTCATTCCAGCGG
This sequence comes from Planctomycetota bacterium, assembly GCA_027624335.1. GTDB lineage: Bacteria > Planctomycetota > Planctomycetia > Planctomycetales > Planctomycetaceae > JABMPE01. The sequence goes on along the minus strand of JAQBWV010000324.1, from coordinate 2,739 downwards.
AAGGTGCGAATGTACTTGCTCGGTTCACAGACGAACGGGCATCGCCCGCGATCATCGAACGGCCTCAGGGTCATGGACGAGCAGTTCTGTTTGCGACGGCCGGAAATCTCGAATTTGACGAGCAGAGACAGTGGAATCTTCTCGTCGGCAAATGGCCATTCGTGATGCTTGTGAACCGGCTTATGCTCTATTTGTCTGGCAGGACAGATGCGAAATTCAATTTCTACCCGAAGGAGCCTGTTGTTCTGGAGAATGATCACGAGAAACCCGTCCGGGAGTATCTCATGAGAAAACCCACGGGGCCTCAGCTTCCCGGCAGCGTTGATCCCGACACCGAGTCAATCTGGATCGACGGTGCCAATGAACTGGGGCATTACCTTCTACGGCCGCGCCCGGAGGGGCGACCGATCTCGTTCTCGGTTAACCATGACTCGGCGGAAAGCGATTTTTCTCGCGTGTCGACAGCTGATCTTGATAACCTGCTTGGCGAAGGGAAATACAGCGTCGCTCGCGATGTGGAAAGTTTGACTCGATCTGTAACGGCAGGCCGACTGGGAGTTGAAGTATTCCCAGTAATTCTGGGAATTGTGCTCATCTTCTTTTGTCTGGAGCTGCTCTCCGCAAACCGGTTCTATATCGCTGACCAGAATTCAGCCTCCGCAGACTGATCGAGGATTGATCGTCTGATTCGCAGGTGTCTCTTTTCAGGCCTGCAGTTCCGACGTTTGATTAAGTCATGGAATTTGCCGAATTTCGATCAAGATGCACGCTCGCTGGTGATTCCACCGGATTTTTTGAAGGCGGTCGGACGGTCGCTGATCCTGATTTCCGGCGAGCTCTAACGGACGATCCGATTGTTTAACACCGCCAACAGAGTTTCAGCGATTATCAGGGACAGCGCTGTTTCCTGTTGCTTAACGGTAATATGTCTGATCGTACTGATCTGGGCTGCTTTGAAGTTTCGATCCTGGTATCAGGATGGTTCCGATACTGCGGCTGCCCCAGCGGAATTGCTCCTTCAGTTCAAGGATCTGCAACGTCGGGGTGAGCTTACCGACGAAGAATTCCGATCCATTCAGGGTCAACTGGCTGACGAATCATTCGATTCATCCGTACTCGATGCAGACACCAGCGATCAGGCACCGAGTTGAGCTGATATGACGCTGACCGCCGCACGGACACGCGACCGGTTGTAACCGTCAGGGAATCTGACACAGAACTATTGGTTGCGGGACTGGCCAGTCTCACATGTGAGGCTGGCGGTACCATTGTTCAGGCGAGTGAGTTGTTAACGCGGCCCGGGTACCGGGCATCCAATTGAGATCACCATCCGTGGGCCATCTCCACTGGAGCAATTCACAACTTCTGGAACATGGGTTCCGTCAAGATTGACAGCACTGAAGGAAATCGAATGCCCTCAGGTAAAGACTTTACAACCGGGAAACGACCATCAAGTGGCAAGAAGAACGCCAACTGCTCATTCTGTCGCAAGAGCTATCGTGAGGTCGGACCACTGGTCGAAGGACCAGACGACGTTTACGTCTGCGGCGATTGCATTGAGTTGTGTCAGTCGATCCTTGAGCAGGAGCGCCGACGACGTGGAGAGCCTCAGAAGCTGTTCACGAAAGTGCCGACTCCACGAGAACTCGTCGCACACTTGGATGACTACGTCATCGGCCAGACCAAGGTTAAGCGAACTCTCTCTGTTGCCGTCCACAATCACTACAAGCGTCTGATGCTGATGTCAGAAGGCGACCAGGATGTTGAGATCGAAAAGTCAAACATTCTGATGATTGGCCCAACCGGGTGCGGTAAGACGTTGCTCGCCAAGACGCTGGCAAAAGTCCTGCAGGTACCCTTCGCCATCGGCGATGCCACCACCTTGACCGAAGCGGGGTACGTTGGAGAGGACGTTGAGAATCTGTTACTCAAGCTGCTGCACGCTGCCGACTTTGACGTCGAAGCTGCACAGCGGGGCATTATCTTTCTCGACGAGATCGACAAGATCGGAAAGACGTCCGGCAACGTCTCGATCACTCGCGATGTTTCGGGAGAAGGAGTGCAGCAGGCACTGCTGAAGATGATCGAGGGGACCGTTGCCAATGTTCCTCCTCAAGGCGGTCGTAAGCACCCCGAGCAGCACTACATTCAGCTCGACACGACCAACGTCCTGTTCATCTGCGGCGGCACGTTCGTCGGTCTGGATAAGATTATTCAGAAGCGGCTTGGTCGGAAGATGATCGGTTTCGGCGCGTCAGAAACGAAGCAGGAACACGAGCACGAAGAACTGATGAGCGAAATCTGCGTCGAAGACATCCTGCAGTTCGGGCTGATTCCCGAGTTTGTCGGACGACTGCCGGTCCTGTCGGGTTTGAGCCCGCTGAAGGAAGATGACCTGGTGAGAATTCTCACCGAGCCGAAGAACTCGCTGATTCGACAGTACGAGAAATTCTTCGAAATGGAGGAAGCGACAATCGAGTTTACGGAAGAGGCTCTCCGCGAAGTGGCCAAGGTCGCCATTCGAAAAGACACAGGCGCTCGTGGACTACGATCAGTCATTGAAGAATCAATGTTCGAGATACTGTTCGAACTTCCTGATCAGGCACGAGGACGCAAGTACGTAATCACACCTGAGGTCATCCGAGGCGAAACCAGCCTCTTTCCCGATTCAGCAGCAGCCTGATCAGGAAACGTGTTGACGAGACTCCACACCGCGTAGAATCAACCGGTGCCAGCAAG
>JAQBWV010000323.1 GCA_027624335.1 Planctomycetota bacterium | reverse complement strand
AAGTCACGGCTACTCGCTTTTTCAGCAGTCAGACATGGCAGAACATTGTCGGGAGTCTTGGCGGGCAGATTCACTTTAACCCGGTCAATCAGTCAGCCACGGGCGATGTCCCGTTTCTTCCATTGTTTCTGATCCTCGCAGTTCTCTCGACACTCTCACTGGCTGCGTTTGGTGCTGTCGTTCGGTTGAAAGCCAGCAGGCCACCACAGGCGGGAAAATTGAAACCCGCTGAGCAGATCAAGGGAGTTTGCATCGCCGGTTGGAGATGGTGGCTGATTCCGTGGTGCTGGGAATTGATTCAGCTGCTGATCTACATCGGTGGATTCGAAACGATCACAGCGTTCATGACCGCCATTATTTTTATGAGCGCGATGTATCATTACATCATGGCAGTCTCGCTGGCTGGATGGATGACGGAGCTGATTGTTCCACTCATCCGACAAGGTGTGACACAATCTGCCGACCACGTCTCGGATGGCCAGAGCCAGCCCGAAAGCCACTCGGGAATTTTCTCAGTGCCTGTCATGCTGCTGGTCGGTCTCGTCACGTACGTTGCTGTGTTTACGATCATGAACTGGCAGCTGTATCGCGGTCTGCTGGTTCCGCACGGCGATTCCGTCATGTACGAAGAGCATCTGTGGAACGTTCTGCATGGCAAGGGATTTCGTAGTTACCTTGATCAGGGGCTGTTCCTCGGCGAGCACATTCAGGTCATTCATGTGGCGCTGCTTCCGCTGTACGCGATCTGGCCGTCGCATCTGCTGTTGGAAGCGTGTGAAAGCGTCGCACTGGCGTCAGGAGCGATTCCAGTTTTCTGGATCGCCCGTCGCTGTTCAGGTTCCACGCGCACCGCACTCTGTCTGGCGTTCGCTTATCTGCTGTATCCGCCGTTGCAGTTTCTTGACATCGCGATCGACCTCAAAACATTCCGACCGATTTGCTTTGGTGTTCCTGCCCTGCTGTTTGCGCTGGATCAGCTTGAACGCGGGCGAGTCAAAATGACTGTCATTCTTGTTCTGATGGCGCTGGCGTCGAAGGAAGATTTTGCTCTGGTGCTGGGACCGCTGGGGCTCTGGCTGGCAGCACAGCCATTTCTGAATCGGACTCGAACGGTAACGAAGGACCTGGAATCTCGCCCTGAACTGTTGACGTCGAAGAAGCTGGCGACGCGATACGGAATCGGACTCACGTTGGCTGCGGTTGGATATCTGCTGCTGACGACACGAGTCCTCATTCCGTGGTTTCGTGGCGGGGCCGAAGTTCACTATGCGAGATACTTTGCGAAGTTCGGTGACTCACTGGGTGATATCGTCCTCAACATGCTGACGCAACCTGGGCTGCTTGTTCAGGAACTGGTCACAGTCTCGTCGATCAGCTACCTGCTGGCATTGATGTTGCCGCTGGGGTTTCTACCGTTACTGGCACTGAGTCGCTGTGCCGTTGCGATTCCAATTCTCGGACTGCTTTGCCTGAACGAAATCATCAAAGCCGATCCGCAACCGTGGCACCATTTTCACGCTCCTGTCGTCCCGATCCTATTCTGGGCTGCCGCGCATGCAGTGGCAAAGTTTCGCGAGGCTTCCGGAAGCGTGATTCGATTCGTGTCGAAGCACGTCTGCAGTGACGATACGCGGTACGTGCCCGTATTTGTCCTGACACTCTGCTGCTTCGTCGGCGTCACCGTCGGAATGTCACCATTGAGCATCCGCTTCTGGGATGCTGGTTCCTTCTACTACTGGCGATCTCTTTATGTTCCGAGCGAACGAGCGTTGAAATTCAATCTCGTTCGGGAGCAGATTCCGCAGGACGCCTGTGTTGCTTCGACAGACTTCGTGCATCCGCGATTCACGCATTACAAACGGTCGTACGATTACAGCCATTACCTGCGGAAAGTTGCTGGCTACGAAAGCCGGGTTCCCGACGACGCGGACTACATCGTGATCGATACGCAGCACTACTACAGCGACGTAAAGCGTCCTGATCAGGTGCGGGAATTGCAGATGGAACCTGAGACTTGGGAGCTTCTGAAAGATCGCACCGACGGATACTTCATCATCCTGAAACGACGCCAATGATCCGACCGTTATTCAGCGTCCATTTCAGACGCGTGTCACCCCGGCGTCTCGAAATGCCTTCGACATGTTGGCGAAACACGTCTGCATGGCCATCGTCGGATCGTAGCCTCTTTTGTTCCAGACCATGCCGCTGACCTCGCACGAGATGTCGCCTGCATAGCCGCCCGCGTGCAACGTCTGAAGGAGCGTTACAAAGTCGATCGTTCCGGCTTCTCCGGGCAGGCGGAATTCCACTCGTGGTTCACCTGCTGAACCGTCCTTGTTCTTCGTAGCCGTTTGAACGGCATCCTTGACCGCGACATGTCCAATGTGCGGCAGCGCTGCCTTGATCGATTCCGCAAGCGGGATGTTCCGAAACGCGTAGTGGCTGTAGTCGTAAACGATCTTGAGCCACTGAGCGTCACCGATCTGATTGATCAGCCAGACACCTTCGGAAGGCCTGGACATTCCGCCGCCACGGTGAGGCTTCACGCAGGTAACGACTCCGAACGACTTGCCCAGCGACGTCCAGTCGCCGACCCGATCCGCAAACAGCGACTTCTTCTCGTCCCAGATTCCGCCGCCCAGAACGGTCTGGACGAGCGGCGGAGCTTCAGGGCAGAGGTCGATTGCCAGTTGGTAGACCGTTCTGAGGCGTTCCAGTGAGACTTTGTGTTGTGTGTCATCGGATTCCGGATAGAGATGTTCCATCAGCGAGGTAAGTTTCAAACCTGAATCTTCCAGCTGTTTCCGAATCTTCTTTCGCCGCCCGGATGGCATGTTCGAAGGGGCTGCGTCCCAGTCAGGCGAGACACTGATTTCAACGGCGTCGTAACCAGTCTCCTGCAACAACTCGATCGTCTTCTCAGTGGCGAGTAGCCTGGCTCCATAGGTGCTGAAACCCAGCGTCATCTTCGATTGCGTCGCCGAGTTTTCCGCATGTGCCCGGTTTACAAAGACCAGCGAAGGAAGCGTCGAAGTCGACGCGGCAAGAACCGTCTGAGACAGGAAGTTACGACGGGAAAGTGTCATTTCGATGCTCCTGAGAAAAAGTGTACGCCACCCCGCTTGAGCTCATTGTGTGTCAGTGACGAATTCACGGTTTGTTTGTCACTGACTCGTCCAGAGCCTTATACCAAAAGAAAAAGGCGAGCATTGATGCTCGCCCTTTTCACGTCTACTGCTTCGTCACACTTTAAGATGACTTAACCGGTCGACCAGCAGTCAAACTGCCAGTGATGGGCTTCGATTTATTCGTCGTCCGAGTCACCTTCAGAATCATCGGAATCGTCGGAACCTGAATCCGCTTTCGCTTCAAGCAGAACTGCTTTGCGTGAAAGTTTCACGCGATTCTGATCGTCAACGGCGATGACTTTAACGGCGAACGTGTCTCCAACTTTGCAGATGTCAGCGACACTCTTGACGAAACCGTCAGACAGTTCGCTGATGTGACAAAGCCCGTCTTTACCCGGAGCAATTTCGATGAACGCTCCGAAGTCTTTGATCGAGCTGACGCGACCGTTGTAGATTCGGCCGACCTTGACGTCTTCGGTCATGGCTTCAATGCGAGCCAGGCAATCTTCTGCACCTGCAGATTCTCTCGAAGCAATCGTGACGACGCCCGTCTCCTGAATATCGATCTGCGTTCCGGTTTCTTCCTGAAGAGCACGGATTGTTTTTCCGCCAGGACCGATGAGCAGGCCGATCTTCTCGGGGTCGATTTTCGTCTGCAGGAGTCGCGGAGCGTAGTCCGAGATTGCCTGACGCGGACGTGAAATCGACTTGAGCATGATTCGGAGCAACTCGCGACGGGCATCTTTGGCCTGCTCAAGAGTCGCTCGAATGATCTCTTCACTGATCCCGTCGATTTTCAGGTCGAGCTGAATACCGGTGATGCCTTTGCCGGTGCCAGCAATCTTGAAGTCCATGTCTCCGTAATGATCTTCGTCACCCAGAATGTCTGTCAGGAGATTGAACCTGTCGCCTTCCTTGATCAGACCAATCGAAATTCCGGCCACGGGTTGATTGATTGGAACCCCGGCATCCATCAAAGCCAGCGTGGTCGAGCAGACCGACGCCATCGAACTCGAACCGTTGGATTCCGTAATGTCAGAAATCGCACGGATGACGTACGGGAACTTGTCTTCCTTCGGCAGAACCCACTGAACTGAACGTTCAGCGAGCATGCCATGTCCGATTTCCCGACGGCCTGGTCCTCGAATCGGACGGCACTCGCCGACTGAATACGATGGGAAGTTGTAATCCAGCATGAAACGCTTCTCGAACTCGTCGACGGGGCCGTCGACTCGTTGAGTGTCGCGTGAAGTTCCCAGCGTGATTGTTGCGAGAGACTGCGTCTCGCCACGAGTGAAAATTGCTGAACCGTGAACTCGCGGGATGATTCCGACGTCGCCGGAAACCGCACGCAGTTCGTTGGTGGCTCGACCGTCAAGCCGAATGCCTTCCAGCAGAAGATCGCGAACGGCCTGTGCTCCGACGCTGTAGAAAGCTTTGTTGAACTGCTCAAGCGTCTTGCCGTCCACAGTCACTTCGGCATCGTTCGGGAAGAATTCGCCCTTAAGTTCTTCTTTGATTGCATCTGAAGCGGCGTGACGTTCCTGCTTCGGCTTGCCAACCTTGCTTTCCCGAAGTCGAGAGTAAGCACGATCCGTCAGGATGGCGTCAAACGGATTGACCACTGGCTCGGGAATTTGTGGCGCTGGAATCGACAGTTTCTCGGCGAGTTCCAACTGCAGTTCGCACAGTTCAGCGATTGCTTCGTGACCGAACATGATGGCGTCGGCCATCACATCTTCCGGCAACTGATCGCCGAAGCCTTCGATCATCAGAACTGAGTCTCTGCTGCCGGCGACGATCAGATCGAGCTTACTTTCCGCAAGTTCGGCTGCCGTCGGAAAGAGAACCAGATCTTCGCCCAGAAGAGCAACACGTACCGCGCCAATCGGGCCAAGAAACGGAGCCGGGGAGATCATCAGGCCAGCACTGGCTCCGTTGATCGAAAGGACGTCCGGATCGTTTTCGCCATCGTAGGAAAGAACATTGCCCATGATCTGAACTTCGTCGTTGTACCCTTTCGGAAACAACGGACGAATCGGACGGTCAGTTAGTCGAGCGGTCAGAATTTCGCGTGTCGATGGGCGCCCTTCGCGCTTCAGGAATCCACCAGGAAACTTGCCAGCTGCAGCGAACCTTTCCCGGTAATCGACCATCAGCGGGAAGAAATCGATCCCGGCACGAGGCGTTCCGGTCTGAACGGCGACAAGCACCATTGTCTCACCGTATTGAACAATCACACAACCACTGGCCTGTTTGGCGATTTCGCCTGTTGTCAGACTGAGGATACGACCACCGATTTCACGTTCGACTCTTACTTTAGCCATCTTGATTCTTTCCTTACACGATTGTCGCCGGCGCAACCCCAATGGGTCATGAATGCATAACGGCGACCGGGGCACAAGCCGGAATCAGCGGGTTTTAGAACGAGCAGCGACGACTGCCTCAGGAAGATTTCTCCACAACAAGACCTGCCATCAGCAGGCTCTGACAATGGAGTGGCACCGGGCAGGATGCCTGCCTTTAATCGGGCAAGGTCCTGAAGCCGGGAACTGAGACGGAAACGGCGAAAGCTCATTAACCAGAGCGATTACGACCGAGCCTCTACCAACACGAACAACTGACAAATTTCAACGATACTGATTCCGGGTAACAGACTCCGCAGTAAGGCTCTGTGCTTGCAAACACGCTTCAGTAACACTGCAGACTCTTCCGGACAGCCGTTTGTGAACCCCACAACGAGCAGAGCCCAACTTCGCTTCGGGGCAGGTCACTCCAGCAATGCATCAGGGGAGTACCTGCACCAGAGCGCCCGTGCTCGCTACATAAAACCTGGCGAGCGGCAAAAAGAAAGGGCGACGCGCTGGCGTCGCCCTCAATACTATTTTCGAATTCCAAGCTGCTCGATGAGACTCTTGTACTGATCTTCGTTCTGTTTACTGATGTAATTCAACAGACTTCGGCGGCGAGCTACGAGAGTCAGCAGACCGCGACGACACGCGTGATCCTTCTTGTTCGCTCTTAGATGCTCTGTCAGATTCGTGATTCGATGAGTGAGCACCGCGACCTGTATTTCCGGTGATCCGGTGTCTGCGTCTGACTTCTTGAACTCACCAATCAGTTCCAGCTTTTTTTCCGCTGTAATCGACATTCTTTGATTACTGCCTTACTGTACGAGTATTCCAATGACCTCTCAATTCAGTGACGCACTCTAGCGAGCCGTCATGAAGATTCAATGGAACTCCCGGATTCTCTGTTGGCTACCTGGCGGTAAATTCAGACTCTTTGAT
>JAQBWV010000322.1 GCA_027624335.1 Planctomycetota bacterium | reverse complement strand
GCTCGCGCAGGACGCGGCGGCCCGGACCGGAATTTACGTCGACCCCGAAGAAAACCAGCTCAGCCTGCTCAATCGGCTTTACGAACGTGGCATCCTCGACGGCAAAGTGTCGCAACTGTTTCACAGCATCCGGAAGGCGGGCAACGCGGCGGTGCACCAGCCGCAGCAGGCGACTCAGAGACCCGCGCGACGAACCGGCCTCCGAACTCCTCGCCCGCATCCGCACCGCCCGCAATGCCGACCCCAAAGCTCGACGCACCAGAAAAACAAAGGCTGGATCCAAATGAATACGACGACTGCGATTGACGACTCAATCGTCATGTGGGGCATTCACGCCGGCAGGACCGGGGACGCTCACGGTCTGTTTTTAAACGTAGGCACAATCGCAGTTGGTTTTCTCTCGGCGGGGCCTGTAGCCCATTTGCCCGCCAGTCGTGACGCGTTCAAAGAGCACGTCGCGCAGAAATACACGGACAAGAAACCTGGCGCGATACCCAATATCGCTGGTCAGATTTTCCGATTCATCCACGTGATGAAGCCGAATGACCTGGTTGTGTATCCATCGAAAACTGACAAACAGGTTCACATCGGACGGATCACGGGCAAATACGAATACACGACAACTGGCGAGCCGGGTTACCCACACCGCCGTGCAGTGGAATGGCTCAAACATGTGCCACGCACCCGATTTACCCAGGGTGCGCTGTACGAAATCGGCTCCGCCCTGAGTCTGTTTCAGGTCAAGAACTATGCCGACGAATTTCGGGCGGTCGTCGACGGGACAACTTACGTCGCCACTGCCGATCCGACATCGGATGACGAAACGGTCGCGGCCGTCGCTGAGGAGATCGAGCAGGCCACAAGCGACTTCATCCTGAAGCAGCTCGCGAAAGAACTGAAAGGCCACCCGTTCGCTCAATTCGTGGGAGAACTTCTGGAGAAAATGGGCTATCGCACGCGCGTCGCTCCACCTGGACCAGACGGGGGAGTTGACATCGTGGCGCACAGGGACGAACTCGGCTTTGAGCCACCGATCATTAAGGTCCAGGTGAAAAGCACGACGGGCAGCGTTGGTGACCCAGAAACCTCAGCACTCTACGGCAAGGTGGCGCACGGTGAGTTCGGACTCATGGTGACCCTGGGAACGTTCACCAAACCGGCCGTCGCGTTTGCTGACACAAAGGCAAACCTCCGGCTGATCGATGGTGAGGAAATCGTCCGTCTGGTCCTGAATCATTATGAGGCTCTGGATTCACGCTACAAGGGCGTGATTCCGTTGAAACAGGTCTACGTTCCTCAGGCGATCGAAGACAGCCTCGATGAAAACTAGCCCGTATCCTGGCGGATGTGCCCGCGGCTCAATGACCCGTAATCAATGAACCGAGGAGAAGCACATTGCAAACCACAAAGTCATCATGCTTGAACTGATAAAACTACTCAGAAAGTAAAGACGTCGAATTTGCCATCCGCCGAAGCGAACTCGAAAGCGACGGAATACAGATTTGGCGGAGGTCGATATGCAGGGTAACGCGGTTACATGCACGGGGGAGAGACCAGTGGAAGCAACGACGCATGACGAGGCAAGCCAGGATTACGTCGAGCAGACGACGATCGACGCGGACGTCGCTCCGTGTGTGAATTACGCTTCCTGGCAGAATTCAGTCCCGCTGCTGCGTTCGCTGGAGATTCACAACCAGTCATCGCTTCCGCTCACTGACCTGCGGCTGGAATTAACTTCCAGTCCCACGTGCCTGCGTCCGAAGAACTGGGTCATCGACCGGTTGGCGTCCAAATCCAGTCTGCAGTTGAGTGACCGCGATATCCGCCTCGATCCGGATTATCTCAACGGGCTCAATGAAGCCGAGCGAGGCATTGTAAAGTTCAGTTTGCTCCGGAACGACAAGGTGATCGCGGAGGTCGAGCATGAAATCCGAGTGCTGGCGCGAGATGAATGGGGTGGGATGCATGCCGGTGGCGAGTTGCTGGCCGCCTTTGTGACGCCGAACGATCCGGCCGTTGCGAATGTCATCAAGGACGCCAGCAGATTGCTGGAACAGCATGGGCACTCGTCCGCGCTTGATGGCTACCAAAGCCGTGATCCGCAACGAGCCTGGCTTCTGGTGGCGGCATTGTGGTCGTCTGTCGCTTCGCGGTCGCTGACGTATGCGAATCCGCCAGGCAGCTTCGAGCAGGTGGGGCAGAAAACGCGTTTGCCGTCGGCGATTCTGGGCAACGGGCTGGCGACATGCCTCGACTCCACACTGCTGTTTGCCGCAGCCGCCGAAGCCGTCGGCCTTAACCCCGTGATTGTGATGCAGCAGGGGCACTGCTTTGTCGGAGTCTGGCTGGTGGAATCGACGTTTCGCAGCCTGATTGAAACTGACTGCAGTGAAATTCGAAAGGCCATCGCTGCGAAGGAACTCGTGACGTTTGAGACGACTCTGGTCACGAAGCGACCGCCTGCAACATTCGAAATTGCAGTAGGGCATGCTGGAGAAGCCACGCGGGAGTCCGCCGAACATGAATTCGTTGCGGCGATCGATATCGCTCGCGCACGAATGGCTCAGATTCGTCCGCTGGCGTCACATATTCGTGAATACGAGGCGGGTAGCACCGGGACCGAACCGGTTGATCGTGGGCCGCTGCCGCTGCCGTCCGCCCCGTCACTGGATCGTCTGCCTCCCGAAGAGTCCGAAATAGAAGCCAAACCGACGACGCCGGACGGTCGGATTGAACGCTGGCAACGGAAGTTACTCGACCTGTCGCTCCGGAATCGCCTGCTCAATTTTCGAGCGACGAAACAAACCATTCCGCTGCTATGCCCGAGGGTCTCTCTGCTGGAAGACCAGCTGGCGTCAGGAGTGCGACTGCGGATCATTTCGCTGCCCGACGAGAATCCATTGGGTGATCGCGACGCCGAATTGCACCGGCAAACCAGAAACCAGGACCTCGACACCGAATTTGCAGGCCAGGCACTCGAACGTAACGAGATCGCCTGCCCGCTGACGGAAAAGGAGCTGACGTCCCGGCTGACAACGATTTACCGTACTGTGCAGAACGACCTGTCCGAAGGTGGTACGAACACGCTGTTTCTGGCGGTCGGATTCTTGCGATGGAAGCCACGTAAGGATGACTCGCGGATTTGCCGGGCTCCTCTGCTGCTGGTGCCTGTGAAACTTGTCCGTAAGAGTGCTATCTCGCCGTTCTATCTCGTGTTGCACGAAGACGAAGTGCGCTTCAATGCGACGCTGATTCAGTTGTTGAAAAAAGACTTCGGCCGCGACCTGACGTACCTCGAAGCGAATCTGCCGAAGGACGACAGTGGCATCGACGTGCCGCAGGTTCTTGAACGAGTTCGGCGTGACGTCCGCGACATTCCTGGCTTCGAAGTCGTCGAAGAGTCGGCTCTGGGAACGTTCTCGTTCGCAAAATACCTGATGTGGAAAGACCTGGTCGACCGGATCGAGAGTCTGACGAAGAACCGGGTCGTGCGACATTTGATCCAAAACCCGGATCAGCCTTTCGACGCAGGTGGTTCTCCGATTCCGCGGCCATTTGAAATCGATTTCCGTTACGAACCCAAAGAGATTTTTCATCCGCTGCCAGCCGACTCCTCGCAGCTGGCTGCTGTCATGGCCGCGTCAGAAGGTAAGGATTTCGTCCTCGTCGGACCTCCGGGAACGGGCAAGAGCCAGACGATTGCAAACATCGTCTCGCAGTGCCTGGCTGTCGGCAAAACGGTGTTGTTCGTTGCAGAGAAGACCGCTGCTCTGGACGTCGTCTATCGGCGACTTCGGCAGCATGGCCTGGGTGACTGCTGCGTCGAACTGCACAGCAACAAAGCAGAACGCCGACGGTTTCTTGATCAACTGGAGCTGGCCTGGCTGCACAATCGGAAGGCGTCGGGTAATGACTGGTTGCAGATCAGCGAGCGACTGAAGATACGTCGCGACCAGTTGAACGCTTACGTGGCCGCGATTCATCGCACGCACCCCAATGGATGGACCGCCTACGCCGCGATGGGGCTTTGCGTCCAGGGGCGGACGCTGGAAACGCCGGGTTTTGGCTGGGCTGATTCTGTGCAGCATGACCGCGATGCATTTATGCAGCTTCAGGAGCTTGTCAGCGAACTGGCTTTGATCTACGGGCAGATTGACTGGGAGGCTCCCCTGTCCGGTGTGGCTATCGAAGACTGGTCGGCCGGTTGGGAACGCGATCTTCTCGAAGAGTGTCGTCGCGTTCGGGAAGCGGCCGACGCACTACAGCAGTCGCTGTCTGCCTTCCTGGCCGCAATTGGCCTGCCCAGCAGCGATGATTGCTCACGAGATGAATTGACGCGTCTCAACCGCCTTGCAATCGCACTGACCAACGCTGCTGCTGAAGACGTCACCATCATGTTTCATAAGAAGTTTGGCCAGTTTCCGGCGGCGGTTCAGGAACTACACACCGCACTCGACGATTGTCGACAGGCACGCTCGTCGGTCGGCGTACGCTACGACGAAACACTGAATGCGATTCCGATCGACGAAATGGACCACCAGTGGCGCCAGGCCGTGGCCTCGGTCTGGCCGCTGTCATGGTTCGCTCGCAGGAAAGTCGCACGTGTGCTGCAGAGCTACGCGTCTACAGGCAAGGCAAGTCCGGCAACTGACCTGGCGGCGGTTCGCCGTCTGCGGGAAACGCTGGCGGTAATCGACAACAATCCGCTGGCCGGTGAAACATGCCACTGGAAGAGGGACGAAACCGATGTAGATATCGTACGCCTTCAGATTCGGCTCTCCGCGGAACTGCGGCAGGCAATCATTGCAGTCGGTCACCCGCTGAACACGACCAACCAGATCTCCAAAGCAATTCATCCTCACCTTTCGGGGCGGACGTCGGATGCCGAACTTTACCGCAAGGCACAGCAGTTCACTGAGAACGCTCAGAAGCTGGAGGCAGCTCTGGCATCGTTCCAGAACGTTGCCGGAGAGCCACCTGCGAAGTCGGATGACTCCGGGATTATCGCCTCTGTCGTCGGGACAGCGACACAGATCGAGCAGCATCGCACGGGGCTAAAGCGGTGGACGTTGTGGTGTAAAGTGCGCCGCCAGGCGATTACCGCGGGACTCGTTGAGTGGGTCACGGTCCTGCAGAACGGTGAACTTTCCACTGCGGAGTTGCCCGATCGATTCCGACTTGGGTACGCACGCTGGTGGATCCCGAGGGTGGTCGACAGTGACTCCGTCCTGCGAACGTTTGAGAGTTTTAGTCATGAAGCCGCCATTGCAGACTTCTGCGCTCTGGACGACCTTGCGAGAGAAACAGCGGCCTCACGAGCGAAGCAGTCGATCGCTCATGACCTGCCATTGCCGGATGGGGTGGCGAAGAAATCCGAACTTGGGCTGCTGCGGCATCAGATGGGTCTTAAACGGCCGAGCAAGTCGATCCGCGAAGTCATCTCCGGGATGCCTGATTCGTTTGGGCGACTGACTCCCTGTCTTCTGATGTCACCGCTGTCGATCGCTCAATACCTGCCGGCGGAACATCCACCGTTTGACGTCGTCATCTTTGACGAAGCCTCACAAATCACCACTTGGGACGCGGTTGGTGCAATTGCCAGAGGACGGCAGACGATCATTGTCGGCGATCCGAAACAGTTGCCGCCTACCAACTTCTTTGGTCGGTCTGACGATGAAAGCGACGACGAATCAATTGAGGATTACGATAAGGATCTCGAAAGCATTCTCGACGAAGCCAAGGCATCAGGACTCCCGACGCTGCAGCTCAACTGGCACTACCGCAGCCGTCACGAATCGTTGATCGCGTTTTCTAACTGGAACTATTACGACAACAAGCTGGTTACTTTTCCAGCCGCGGAATCCGTCGACCGCGGTGTCTCGTTCCGTCTGATACCTGATGCTGTGTACGATCGCGGCAAGAGCCGGACGAATCGAGCCGAGGCGGAAGCGATCGTGCGGGACGCAGTTGAGCGGATGAAACGCGAACTCGAGCTCCCGGAAGAAGAGCGGCGGACATTCGGAGTCATCACGTTCAACAGTCAGCAGCAGTCACTGATTCAGGATTTGCTTGATCAGGCTCAGCGGGACGAACCGGAACTCGACTGGTTCTTTTCCGACGAACGCATCGAGCCGACCGTCGTCAAGAATCTGGAAAACGTACAAGGCGACGAACGTGACGTCATGTTCTTCTCGGTCACGTTCGGCAAAGACGTTTCGGGACGTGATATTCCGCTGACATTCGGCGCGCTCAATCGCGACGGGGGCGAGCGTCGGCTGAACGTGGCAGTGACCCGCTCCCGGCAGGAACTGGTGGTGTACTCATCGTTCCAGGCTAACCAGCTCAATGCGGAACGTTCAAAGGCACGCGGTGTCCGCGACCTGAAGGCCTTCCTGGAATACGCTGAAAAGGGGCCGGAAGCCCTCGCCGCGAGAATCGAAG
>JAQBWV010000321.1 GCA_027624335.1 Planctomycetota bacterium | reverse complement strand
TGAGTTGAGGTCACTATCCTGGCTGCTTTCGAAGTAATAGCGGTACGTCGTCACAGTTGGTGACTTGGATTCGAGCACCGTATGCATCCGGACAATCACTTGTTCGCCCAGTGAGTCGAACACTGGAAAAGTGACCACGGTACTTTCGCCGATTCCCTGTCGAGTCTGGGTGAAGCCAAGGTCAACGGCCTGGCCACTGGACAATCCAGCTCCATTCTGAGTCTGCCGAAGTCTTGATGGAGTGATTTCCACTGCCAGGGAAGTTCCCGCGTTTGCGACAACTTCGAATCGGCCATCGGCTGTGATATTGACGCCAGCCGGTCCAAATGGATCTCCAGCAACACTGGCGGCTGGCTCCAGCCCTAGAGTTGCTGACAGAAACTGTGCAAAGTCAGTGGCCGTGCTGGTTGCGGTGACGTCAAAGTTGACCGGGTCGTAGTCGGCGCCACCTTTGCGAGGCGTGAAAGTGATCGATTCTCCGGCAACAAATAAAGGAGTTCCGCCAACTGAGTCGCTGATGTCCGCGAGAAGTGTGGTTGCCGTGATGGCCGCGCCCGTTCCGTCGAAGAGTTGCGCCGACTGAATTACTTCAGATTCCGTGGCTGTAATCGCGTCTTCATCAGTTCGAACGGCACCCTCGATGCTCACATTTCTCGTTTCCTGAGCAACGTTTAATTTGCCCAGCGGAATTTCAACATTCACCAGCTGTGTGGTCACAATGTTGAACTGGTCGTCGATGCCGTAGCCCTTGACGCGAAGACCGTCAGCATTGATCAGTTGACTTTGATTGTTAAGTGTGAAGTTTCCGTTTCTTGAGTAGACCTGCCCCTCGGCTCCACTCAAGACAAAGAAGCCTTCACCTTCAATAGCGAGGTCCGACGGGCTGGTACTGGTGGTGATCGCTCCCTGCGAGAAGTCACGGCGAATGGCGGCTGTGGTCGAGCCAAGCCCGATTTGTCGCGGATTCGTACCACCATTAAGTCCCTGTGGTGCCGAACCAACCGTGAGAGTTCGAGACAGCTGGGTGGTGAACTGAACCGCCGACGATTTGAACCCATTCGTCGAAGCGTTGGCAATGTTGTTACCAATGACTTCGATCGCGGTTTCGTTAAGAGTCAAGCCATTCAGCGACGTATTCAGAGCAGTTGTCAGACCCATGAGTCCCCCTCCATTGGTCAGAATGCGGCATCCAATTGCCAACGTCAGCGAGTGATGTAATCCCCTGATTGATCAAGAGAATCGTCTCGGCGCGACGTAACGTGCCGTCGACTATTTGACAGCGCTGTGGGATCTATCGACCAGGACGGGGTACTGCTGAACCGGATGTGCCGGTGGGAGGGATAGACCCGATATGTTGAAGCGTCCGCTTTCCGGAACAGCCAGATTTTTGTCAAACCAGGCAGCTTCCGGAATCTATTCCGATTCGCTGATGCCGCTGCATTGACCCTTAATCCAGGCGATCAGTGGAGTAAGCCACAGGGCGATACAAAGGAGTCCCAGGCCTGCAGCGACAGGGCGCTCGAAGAATGCCAGCAGCGAGTTCGATTTGGTCAGACTTTGCACGAGTGATTCTTCGAGGCGGCCTCCGAGGATGATACCCAGAACGACCGGTCCAGCCGGCACTTCAAACCGCTCAAGAACAACTCCCAGCAGACCCATGACGAGCATGACTCCCACGTCGAAATAGCTTCCATTAATTGCAAACGCTCCCACGATGCAAAACATCAGGATCAGTGGAAGAATGATCTGACGCGGAATTCTGATGATTAGCGAGCCAGCACGAATGGCGAGAAAACCCAACGGAATCAATAACAGGTTCGCCAGAATAAACGTGATGTAGATTCCATAAACCAAAGGCAACTGCGCCGGGTCGAGAAAAATTCCCGGACCGGGCTGGATGTTCTTCATCAGAAGAACGCCGATCACGATTGCCGTGACGGAGTCGCCAGGGATTCCCAGAACCAGAGCCGGGATCCACGCTCCGGCCAGTGATGCGTTGTTAGCCGTCGTCGCGTCCGCAATTCCATCAAGCGAACCCTTTCCGTAGTCATCTTTCGCTTCCGGGGCTGCGCGCCGTTTTGATACGGCATACGACACCCAGGCCGCGATGTCTGCGCCTGCTCCAGGCAGCATTCCGATTCCTGAGCCGATGGCGCTACTCGTCAGTATTCGCGAACCGGATTTCGAAAGACGCTTGCCGATTCCGCCGAACACCTCGCCAATGCCGCGACAAAGCCAGTTTCCAATCGCAGGCGTGGTGCCAGTTGCTGAGGGCGCATCCGGTACCAGATTGGAAAAGTTACGGAGCACCTCAGCGAGTCCGAACAGGCCGATCATTGCGGGGATAAAATTGATTCCGGTGATGAGCTCATCAAATCCAAACGTCAGACGAGGTACGCTGTGGGTTGAGCCCAGTCCGACGCAGCTCAACAGTAAACCAATCGACAGTGCCAGCAGTCCTTTCGCCAGGGAACCTCGCGACACGACGGCTGCACAGCTCAATCCCAGCACGCAGAGCCAGAAGTATTCGTAGCTTGAAAACTCAAAGGCGACCCGAGCCAGTTGAGGAGCCAGGCAGATCAGGACCAGAGCTCCGACGAGACCGCCGATCACGCTGAAAACAAGTGAAACTCCGAGCGTTTCCTGATGTCGATTCTGTCGAGTCAGCGAATAAGCGTCATCCACGTACGCCGCCGAAGAAGGCGTGCCTGGAATCCGCATCAGCGTCGTCGGAATGTCGCCGGCGAAGATGCAGCACGCTTCCATCGTGACAATCGCAGCGAGCCCCGAAATGGGGTCCAGAAAGAATGTAAACGGCACCATCAGAGCGACCGCCATTGTGGCGGTCAGTCCAGGGATTGCTCCGACGAACAGGCCGTATGAAGCAGACACAAGAATCACCAGCAGCACTTTGAGAGTGAGCGTGTTTTCGAGTGCTGTTGAGAACGCGTCACTCATTCATTTCTCCAGAGACAGCTCGTTGAAAGCCTGCTGCATGGTGACAGGTAAGAGGTCGGGTGGTCTGCACTGGCTCTGCCCAGTGCAGACCAGATCGGGTGCACCACTTTCATAACACTGGCAGTGTCAGTGGCACCCTGAAATCAAACTGTCACAGAGCATTGCGCCCCGCCAATCAGAACACTACCAGAACAGCCCCAGCGGAAGCGGAACTCTCAGCAGGCTGGAAAACAACTCGTAAATTCCCGTCGACGCGACAATGGCAACCGCGGCGGCAGTCAGGACTCGTGCTCCGAGCAGTTTTGACGTAACAAACAGGATGGCCACCGACGTGGCGACGAAGCCCAGCATGTCACATGCCAGTATGTAAAAGACGACTGCCGCGACGACGGAACCGGATAACAGAATCGCACGACGCGACGTTGAACTCGCGGAGTGTCCTGACGGCGAGGATTCGCCCTTTGGAACAGCTCCAGAAAAGTCCCGCAAAATCGCCACACCAGCCCGCCGTCGAGCTCCGACAAGGATGGTGATCAGCGACAGCCCTAACATCCCGGCTGCAAGGTTAGGAAACACTATTGCACCGACCGGGCCGGACTGTACCGCCTGAAACTCCGGGCGATTCAGAATTGTGCCGAACATCTCATCGTTGCGTTTGAGAAAGTCTGCGAATTCGGTCGTCGGTCGCGAGGTATGGTCGAACCCCTGGTGATCCATGAACTCGGGAAATGACTCACCATTCACCCGAGCTTCACCGCTGACGATTCGCCTGAGCACCGCAACGAGTCGTTGCTGAATTTCAGGCGGAGTGTCTTTCGCGACGCCGAGTCCTCTCCAACCAGTCAGCGTCCATGCTGAACCCTGCTCGTTGAGCGTCGGAAAGTCTTTGAAGTCCACGGATGCCTGTCGTTCGTCAGCCATGACTCCAAGGCAGCGAATGTCGCCTGAGACGAGCAGACTCTTCGCTTCCGGCAGGCTACAGCAGACAAGGTCCAGGTCGCCGGTCATCAGTTCCTGCAGAGACGGCGCTGATCCCGTAGACGGCATCCAAATGACATCTGTCGGGTTCTGGTTGAGTGAAATTAACCAGCCGGCCAGCGCCAGATGCCAGGCCGCCAAAGCAGCTGTCCCGGAAGCCTTCAATTCGCCTGGCCTTGATTTGATCTCTGCTTCGAGTTCCTTGATCGTCTGCAGCGGCGAATCGGACCTCACGAACAAAGCTGCCGGATCCTCGTTGAGCGACATCAGTGGAGCGGAGTCTTCCCACGTTAGGTCAGTCAGATTCCGCCAGTGCAGCATGCTCAGTTCGAGAGTCATCATCGAAATCGTATAGCCATCCGGCTTCGATCGAATTCCACGCGAATGTCCTGTCACTCCCTGACCACCGATCGCGTTCACAACGTTGACCGGAGTGCCGAGTTCGCTCTCCAGAAAGACCGCCATCTGACGCGAGACGCGATCAGTGCCGCCACCAACCGCCCACGGACAGACCAGCGTGATTGGTCGAGACGGATATTCAGTCGACTTCTGACATCCGGCCAGAGTTCCGATCACCGTCAGCAGCAGACCGGCCAGAATCGGCAATCGTGGCTTCCCAATCCGAAGCGGGGGATTCTGAACGGAGCGATTCATCGTCGATTCTCACTGGGGCACAACCGCGAAGCAGGTCTGACAACCGGACAGAAGACTCGATACTGAATGGCTCGTCAACGAAACAGCGAATCAGGCGGCGACGAAACCTCAATTCAGCAATGCTCACTTGAACGATCTGACGGTGGAAGGCCCAGCGACCCGTTGATAACCTTCGCGCTCGAACCAGTTTCAACTCCAGCTTTCGGTCCCCATCCCGCCATGCAGTTTCCACCGGTTGAAGAACAGCTCGCGGTGATCCGTCGCGGCATCGAGAAGATCGTTCCCGAAGAAGAACTCGCCGGCAAACTGCAGAAGAGTCGAGACACGGGCACTCCGCTGCGCGTCAAGTACGGAATCGACCCGACGGGCATCGACGTCCACCTCGGTCACACCGTTCCGCTGCGAAAGATTCGGCAGTTTCAGGAGCTGGGCCATCAGGCAGTCATCATCATCGGTAACGCGACGGCGCTCGTCGGAGACCCCAGCGGTCGCGACGCCGCCCGTACGAAGAAACTGACGCCCGAAGACGTCGAGAACAACGCCCGCGATTATCTCAAGCAGGTCGGCAAAGTTGTGGACCTCGACAAAGCTGAAGTGCATCGCAACGGCGACTGGTTCGGGAAGATGGGCCTGGCCGAAATCCTGAATCTCTGCGGGAAGGTGACTGTCGCTCAGCTTCTGACTCGCGACGACTTTGCCAAACGCTACAAAGACGAGAAGCCGATCTTCCTGCACGAATGCCTGTACCCGGTGATGCAGGCCTGGGATTCGGTCGAGATCAGGTCCGACATCGAACTCGGCGGTACAGAGCAACTTTACAGCTTCATGCTGGCTCGCGACCTCCAGAAAGACGCCGGCCTCAACCAGCAGATCGGGATCATGTCGCCGATTCTGGTCGGACTGGACGGCGAGCGTCGAATGGGGAAGAGCCTGGGCAACTACATCGGTATCAGCGAAGAGCCATACGAGATGATGAAAAAGTTCATGCAGATCCCCGACGAGGTGATGCGCATGTACTTCGAACTGCTGACACAACGACCTCTCGAAGAAATCGACACACTGCTGGCCGGACATCCGAAAGAAGCCAAGTCGACACTGGCAATGTCCGTCATCGACGATTACCACGCAGCCGGTTCGGGAGTCGCCGCCGCGGAACGCTGGCAGCAGGAAATCGGTGACAAGTCCGCACTTCCACAAGACATCCCGACAGTCGAGATTTCCAGGTTAGCACTGGATTCAGATGGTGACATCCAGGCGTTGAAGCTGCTGCTGCTAACAACGCTCTGCGGATCAAGCAGCGACGCTCGACGAATGATCGGACAGGGCGGTATGAAACTCAGCGAAGACAAGACGAAGGTCGAGTCGATCGAACAAAAGATCAAAGTTGAAAACGAGTTGCTCGTTTGGGCCGGCAAAAAGAAAGTCTGTCGGATCGAACTACGCGATTGAACGGATGACTCGCCAAAGATTTCAACCACGAAAAACACGAAAAACACGAAAAGAGTAAGCAGAGCAGAATTTCTTTTCGTGTATTTCGTGTATTTCGTGGTTCCTCAATCAAAGAACTAAAGAGGAACACCTGATGAAAACGGGATTCGCCATTGTTGGCTGCGGCATGATTTCACGGTTTCATGCGAAGGCCATTGCCGAGATTCGGGGCGCAAAGATCGTCGCCTGCTACGACGCATTCACGGCATCCGCCGACCGGTTTGCCACCGACATTGGCTGCAAGGCCTACCACGACCTCAAAGAAATGCTGGCTGATCCGGACGTCGACATTGTGACCATCTGCACGCCCAGCGGTGCTCACATGGACCCGGCGGTGGCCGCCGCGAAGGCCGGCAAGCACGTTGTCG
>JAQBWV010000040.1 GCA_027624335.1 Planctomycetota bacterium | reverse complement strand
CTGGCGAGCGTGGCCGGCGTCCTGATCGTCGTTCACGGCGAACTCGATGAAGAACAGATCGACCGGGCCTTTAGCAAGTACGTCTCGATGCAACCGGAACGCTCCCGTCGTCGAACATGTCGACGAGATACCGGCATCAGTGAAGGTGAATTCGGTTTCGGGATGCCGCTTCTGCAGGAAGTCGCAGACCATCGGGCGGTAGCCGTTCATCTCGGTGATCGATCCTCCGATGAAAGCGACGTGCCCTTGCTTCTCTCGCTCAAACCGGATTTGCGAATTCTTGTACGAGCCTCGTCGAATAATGTTTCGGCTGGACTCTTCGGCTGTCGACAAAGTCGGACCGACTGACACGAGAGCCAACAGGCTGGCAAGGAGAAGTCTGTGTAACATCGAAAGCAGTTCTTTCTATCGAATTACGATTGGATGCAAAACTAGGGCACATGGCGTGTCCAGGCCGCGACAACGTTAACTGAACCACAGAACTCACGGAAAGACGCGGAAGGTGAAGCCGGTACTTTCGTGTCTTTCAGTGGGTTTCCAGGTTGTTCAACGCAGTTACTGTCTCTGAATCACGGGTTCGCCGCTACGCGCACCCTGCAGCATGACTCAGGTGTGCGATTAACTTCTTTCCTGACCCATATAGATTCGAGAGGGACATAAGGCATCGACCTTTGCAACCTCGACGAGTATTCCGCTCGGCGTCAGCACGACCGCAGGGTAACGGTCAATGGCGTTGACCGCAGGGGCGTGTGTCAGTCATCGAGGGGGATGATTGGCCGATCGTCACCTGAGTTGTCGTCGAACAGGGGAATTGCGTTCGGGATCTCATCCTGCGAGTCTTCAACTTCCAGTGGCTCAGCCAGCCCGAGTGGTATCACGTCGTCCGAGCCGTCGTCGTGCAGCAGAATGGGAGCATCTGATCCGGGACGATTGTGCTGTCTGGCGTTGTTCTTTTGTTCGAGGTCAGCGGCCAGATCCTGTGGTGAAATTCGCGGCAGACGCGGCGACGACGCTTCAACCATAAAGCTGTCTTCTTCGTCGGGGATTGCGATCGGCACGTTCTGCTCAGCGCCCAGCGGTCCAGGAACCGGTCGTTTTCTGAGTCTCTGATTTGCTCCGGAAGCGGCATCCTTCTGCGAGCCGTCCCGTTGGAACTCGTCATTGGGAGCTTCTTTCAGTCCGTTGCTCTGCTCAACCCTCACGAGGTGATATCGCACGTCGGCCACAGAGAGTTCGTCGCCGAGCCGAAGTCGAGCATCGCGTTCGACTCGCTGACTGTTGATCCAGACGCCGTTGGTACTGCCGAGATCACGAATCAGAACCGTGTTATTGACGCAGGCGATCAGGCAATGAGTCCGTGACACTTTGCGACTTTGTTTAAGGATCACATCGCAGCCCGGATTCCGCCCTATCAGCAGGACAGGCTTGTCCAGCTTGATTGGGTTTCCAGGCGAGACGGGCACCAGTCGCACGGGCATGAAACGGCAAACTCCTCAACGCCAAGACTCAACGCGAACGACCGTCGTTGTCGAACGACGGAACAACGCGGTCGCGATCGTATCCTAAGCAGAATGCACAGGAAACGAGGAAATCCGATGTGTCGGCGAATCACTACCCGGTAAAACTCGACATTCCGTTGCAGTCGGAACGACACGCAGCGACAGCGTGCGCAGAAGCTTCCGGAGGCGTCACGAATTCGGTCATGCCGCTCTGTTGACGTTCTTAAATCCTGGCAGGGCAGAGTTCTGACAGCAGTCAGCGGGGAGTCGCTTGGCGGCATCCATTGCCAGCACGTCCCACTCGAAAGTTGACATCCGCTGGTCAGGAATCTGCAGCGAGATTGCGAACTGCCCGTTGCGTCTGGCGTAGCGAAGTCGGATCGGACTGCCAAACGTGCGGATCGAATTTCGCCCAGGGAATACACTGACTTGACGGAGACAGCAATTCAGCGAGTGTGTCACCGGGCCTCGGCCTTCAGATCCACTCTTACCGAGCAGAATCAAAAAACCGCCGGGACGCAGGCACGCCAGCCGTCCCGCCAGTTCCATCATCCGAGGGCGTGCGAAGAGGCTGGTACATTCGTGTTTCGAAGTTGCCGGGACGATGACCAGATCGAATCCGGAATTCGTCGCGTCGAATTGTTCGCGCGGTACGTTGCCTTCGCAGCAGTCGGCTTCCGGAACGACCCACTGCAGCGATTCAGACTCGGCGTCGTCCTCGTGCGTGCAGGTGACCAGTAACCCCAGACTCGTCAGGTTCTGGATCATTTCGGTGTTTGAGATTCCACAAAGAAGGACTCTCGATCCGAGACCGATGCCGGGACGATCCACCAGATACCTCACGATATCGGCGGTGATCGAGTCGGACGGATTGTTGCTCTGATCGACCGTGTTGCCCACGCGTGCCTCCATGCGTTGCGGGCCAGACTGACTACAGAGATGACTCGTTGCCGAATGCTGGTAACGGAACGCGGGTCATCTGGCGACGCCTTTCGCCGACAATTCCGACAGAAAGGCGTTCGTCGGGAGAACTCCCGATCGATTGGCGGTAATCTACGCTCGCTTCGAAAAGAGCGTCAATAGGGGCTCGCACAGATCTGGACGACGATCGAGGCGGATTCACAGATCGTCCGTGGTTGATTGCGGGAACTCGAACAGGGAATCGAATCGTGGCCGTCGGGAAATCACAACAGGAACAGGCTGAGCACAGTGTGCCCACCTTCGAAGGATCAATTCTCGAACTGCAAAGTATCGTCGGCCAGCTGGAAGATGGTTCGCTGCCGCTGGAAGAGTCGATGCAGCAGTTCGAGCGTGGCATTTCACTGCTCCGAAACTGCTATCAGGTCCTCGAACATGCCGAGCAACGAATCGAGATTCTGACTGAAATCGCCGAGGACGGTACGACTGTAACGAAACCTTTCGATGCGTCGGCCACCTTTGATGCTCAAACTTCCGCGGGGCCTTCAAACGCTGCCGCAGCGGAAGCAGACCAGACCGACACTACAAATGAGAAGAAAACAAAGGCACGAAAGTCGCGTGCGAAACGTGGCTCAACGACTGACGAATCGCTGTTTTAACGGTCAGTGTACACAGGGTGCGTGAAGCGAAACGCACCGGATGGCGGTTACAGCATTCTGGTAATGGTGCGCTCCACGCAGCCTGCGACACGTCACCCAATGCACGATCAGGTTTTTCGCTGACTCATGCCTTTTCCGCTGATCATCCCGCGCCCTCGAGATCCCATGTCCCTTACCGAAGCACAATTCGAATCTTTAAAACTTGCTGCGATGGACGTCTCAGGTAATGCCTGGTGTCCGTACAGCGATTTTCGGGTTGGTGCTGCGCTGCTGGGAGCCGACGGGCGAATGTTCTGTGGCTGCAACATTGAAAACGCATCGTACGGGCTGACCATCTGTGCCGAGCGAAATGCTGTCGCCGAGGCCGTTGCGGCAGGGTGCCGCGAGTTCCTGACTCTGCTGATTTACACACCGACTGCGCAGCCAACTGCTCCTTGCGGAGCGTGTCGGCAGGTGGTTGCCGAGTTCTCACCAGACCTCGAAGTCGTCTCCGTCTGCGACGGCCCCGACGTTCTGCGAGCCTCGATACGTCAACTGCTTCCGCACAGTTTTGGCCCGCAGAGTCTCCGAGATAACTCTGACTCTTGCGATTGACCCACGACTCTCCAGACGGCGAGCCGAGTCTCGTTGGAAACTCCAGCTGCACTATGAATCCTCGCAAAAACTCCAGCGACTCTTCACGACAACGATCACCAAATCAGCGCGTGCGACGTGAATCGGTTGACGTCAACGGCGACAAAGTATCGGTTGGCCAGGAAGTCGATCTGGAAATCCAGTCGATGACGCTCGAAGGTCAGTCGATCGCTCGGCTGAATGGTTACGTGCTGTTTGTTTCCGGGGCGATTCCTGGCGAGGTGGTCAGGGCGAAGATCACCTCGGTCGGTTCGAAGTTCGGCCGCGCTCGAGTTCTCAGTGTCGCCGACCCGGCGAAGACACGAGTGACTCCGAAGTGTCGGCATTTCGGTCGTTGCGGAGGCTGTCTGTGGCAACACATGGATTACCAGGAGCAACTCCGCTGGAAGGAAGAGCTGCTTCGCGCGACGCTGGCCCACAAGCTGCCGGGAGTCGGGCTGCCCATTCTGCCGATGATCGGCGTTCCCGAACCGTGGGGCACTCGCAACAAGATCCATTATTCCGTTGTCGACTTCGGCCACGGACGAACTGCCAACCCGCACCTGTGCCACCACAAGGAACACTCCACAGAGCTGGAGCAAATTCACGAATGTCCGGTCCACCATCCCGCTGGTGATGAGATCGCCCGTCTCGCTCTGAAGGTGCTGCGGGATCGCGGCGTTCCTTGTGCGAGGCCGGACTCTGCTGCGACCGGTTTGAAAAGCATCCTCGTCCGCACTGCCGGCAGCGGTGAACAGTCACACGTCGTCCTTGTCGTCACCGGGGAACGGATTCCCGAAATTCAGGGGGTTGAGCAGGCTTTGCTCGCACTGCCCGGCGTCGTGGGAGTGCATCTCAATCTTCAGCCGGACGCCGCCAGCACGTACATCGGTCGGGAAACTCGCTCCCTGGCCGGCGAGCAGCGACTCATCGAGCACGTCGGCGGCGTCGACTTTCACGTTTCGCCCGATGCGTTCTTTCAGACAAACACCTACTGCGCCGACCAACTGCTGAAACTTGTTCAGAAGCACCTGCCGAACAAATCAATGAATCCGATTCTTGATCTATACTCAGGAGTCGGCCTGTTCTCGATTCCGTTGGCAGTGGCCGGGCATCGGGTCACCGCCGTTGAGGAAAATCCGAAGGCCGTCAGCGACGGCGTTGAAACGATCCGGCGCAACGGTGTGACCGGTTGTCGCTTCGTTCAGAGTCGCGCTCAGAACTTTATGAAGACGCAGGCTCGCGATCAAAGATTCAAAACCGTGATTCTGGATCCCCCACGAGACGGTTGTCCGGAATGGACGATCCGACTCCTCGGACGCGGACTACGACCCCGGCAGATCATCAACGTGTCCTGCAATCCGCAGGCCCTGGCCACGGATCTGTCGCTGTTGACGCAGTCGGGTTATCGAATCAGCGAAATTCAGCCGGTCGACATGTTCCCACACACGGCTCACATCGAGACCGTCGTCCTGCTGGAACGAATCGAAGAAACCCGCGGCAGGCGTCCCGGCAAAGCAAATGCGAACAGTCGGCCTTAGAGTCTTACTCGGCAACTTCTGCTCGCCGTGCTCTGCGTTCAAAAACTCAGCATGATCGCTGAACTCTTCGGCTTCGCCGCGTTATGGAGTGGTGTCGAGAATCACGATGGCCGCTTCTGTGGCGACGGCATCGGTCAGCTGGTCAGAACGAACTTCGGCTCGAATTTTCGGTCGACCGGCGTTACGGGATCGCAACGTCACCTGAAAGTCCACGCTGGCTCGTTCACCGATTTCAGGAATCGAAACAAAGCCTATCGCACGACCACCTTCGATGGCTTTCGGTGGAAGATCTCGAACCGGACCTCGCGCCGTGACGAATTCAATCTCGGGAGGTAACACCAGTGAGAATTGAACGTTGCTGTCTGGACCGGTCCCTCGGTTCACGACCGTGAAGTCGACCGTAAAGTCTTCGCCCGGTAGAACGGTCGCGGGAGCATCGTCGAGCGTCAGTCGCAGCGCTGCGATGCCGCTGGCTTCGACCAGCGAGTCGCTCTGCTCCATTGGTTGATCCGGCTGGATCAGCTGCACGCGGCTGGAATGGACTCCGTAAGTTCGAGGCACGACCGTCGTCGACAGCGTCACTGTTTCAGCGGGCTGTATAACGGGCAGGTTCCAGCGGATCGAATTCGTCGCTTTCGTAAACGTGCCGTTTTCAGATGCGGAGACAAAAGTCAGTTCTGGCGGAAGAATCACGTTCACTGCCGCACCGACGATTGGCTGAGACGATTCGTTGGTCACTCGGATCTCGTGACTCGTTTTCTGCCCGACGGGCTGCGGTCGCGACGGTGGCGTTTGAACAATCAGACCTTTGTCTTCAACCACGTCAACCGCCGCTGCCGTTTCGACCGTGGAGTTTTTGCCCGACTTCACGATGGCTCGATTGAGATGCTGTCCCGGTTTGACGGCCTTCAATTCCAGATCAATATCAACCGACTTGCCGGCGGGCAGGTCTCCGATTTCGTAGGTGACGTCGCTGCCGGCCGGATGTTCAAAACCGACGGGGACTATGTCCTGCAACGTGACATTCCTTGCATCTGCGCCGCCTTCATTAGCGACTCGAAAGCGAAACAGCACGTTCTCGCCCACTTTCGCTGTTTTCTGACTTGAGACATCCAGTTTGATTTCCGGAACGGCTGCCTGACGAACAGACGTGCTTGTCGAAACTTCCGCGACAAAGTTGACGGTCGCCACGCTGCCGATTTCGCCTTCTTCCAGCGGGATGACTTTGATCAGGAGCTTCTTTTCCGATTGAGCCGGCAAGCGTCCCAGTCTCCACAGAATTTTCGAGCCGATCAGTTCCGCCTGCGGAATCGTGCCGACCAGTTTGCATCCGAGCGGGATACGATCTTCGACGACAACTTCTGCCGCATTTGAATCGCCGTTGTTTGAAATCTCGATCGAGTAAACCAGCGGCTCGCCGATCGTCGCCTCGGCGGGTGCCACCTTGCGGATGGTCACTTCGGGTTTGTGAGCGATGGCAGAGTTCGTCAGCGGCGAGTCTGAAGCGATCGGTCCGGCTGACTGAACGGCTGGTGCAGGATCAGAGGCAAACCCGGTAATCGCTGGCAGCGATTCCAGATTCGGGTTCAGTTCCACAACGGGATTCAAATCAACCAGTGGAATGTCGACTGAAGGAAACTCCGCCGGCTCAGCGGGCTGCGGAAGTGGAGAGTTAACCGGAACGAACTCGGGTGGAGACTCCGCAATTAGAGGCAGATCAATGGTTGAGGGCAGATCGATGACGGGCAAAGAGTCGGTGCCAGTTGGTAACTCGCTGGCAAATGGATCCGCAGCAAATTCCTTCACCCGTGGAGAGGCTGGCTCTTCGGTCGGCACGGTGGTCTGCCCGGAAACCGTTAGAATTTCTCCTGGAAACGGCAGTGGTTCGGCTGTCGCGTCGGCAGCATTCTGACTTCTGGCGATCTTAAGCATGTCGTCAATTCGTGCGACCAGACCCGCAGGACTTTCCTCGAAAGGAGCCCAGGCAACAGGCAACTTTCCAGCGGCAACTGCTTTGTCGCGAGCGACCATCAGCTCATCTTCGTCGATCGCCTGGTAGGACTCTGCCAGCAGGCGAAGTGCCGCTGGCCGCATGTCGGAATTCCCGGCAGCGATCGATGGCTCGTCGGCGATCGGAAAATCAGCGGGAGGAGCGGCAAATGGCTCACCGCCTGAGTTCACCGGATCGAAGGAATTCGGCAGCTTTTCGCCGAACGGGTCGTTGGCAGCGAATGACGATTCGGGCAGCGGCACAGTGCTGAGCTCAGGGATTGTTGCTTCCGGCAGTGTTGGAGAGATGTCAGACGGAAACAGATCAGCCGCCAGGTTCGTCGTCGGATAATTGGAAACTTCAGAACTCGAAGCAATTGGCTCACTGTTCGAGAGGTCCGCGAGGAACGGGTCGACAATCGCCGGTTCGTTGTTGACGGGCGGCTCTTCCTGAACTGAACCTGGTTCCCAGAGAATATCACCTGAATTCCAGTCATTCGGCGACTTCGCATTAGTGGTGGCGAGTGCTCCGTGGTTCGCGTCTGGTCCTGGTGGGGAGAGAGCGGAATCTGCAACATCCTGCTCACCCTGCTTGAGCCCGTTCTGAGCCATTAGAACAAGCAGAAAACAGACGCCGACAACACCGGCCAGCGACACAAGCTTCCAGATGGAATTCTGCATGGGAATCCTTTCCCGACGACCTGTCCGCCCTGATCAATCGGACGGAACTACTTATCCA
Source organism: Planctomycetota bacterium (assembly GCA_027624335.1). Lineage (GTDB taxonomy): Bacteria > Planctomycetota > Planctomycetia > Planctomycetales > Planctomycetaceae > JABMPE01. The sequence continues at coordinate 29,021 of JAQBWV010000040.1, read as the reverse complement.
GCCGGCGAGCTGATACACCGAGCCCCCGGATCGAAAGGCGGGTGATAGCAAAAACTACAAATCCCGGAAAGATCGCATTGGGACGGCTGGCGGGAACAAAGGCGTGCGGCGATCGCCAGTTTTTGACGCGAATTAAGATTCGTCGGTTTCACTCATCGAATTTCAACTCTCATTCCCTGGCTACCCGCCAGCGAAATCTGACTTTCGTTCGTAGGCGGTGTATTAAGCCATTCCCGCAATACGGTCGGCAGGGATTGTGAATTTTTAGTGGAAGACCCGCTGTGCCAGTCGGCGGCAAATTCCTTTTGTTTTCTGAGTTATCTGCATGCGGCAGACCTCTTATGATGCCGCCGGGTTCGTGGCCTTGCCCGCCATTACTTTTCGGGCCATTCAGACACCAGACTCACGTGTATTCATTTCAGAATCGTTTCAGAATATTCATGACAGAACAGGTTACATGTCGGCCAATGCTGGCATGACCTGACGGAGTTCACCATGCGTCCTGGACCAATCATTGTTGCGGTGCTCAGTCTGATTTTTGTCGTTGCTGGAGTCTCATGGCTTGGCCAGAGTGTCAACGGCGTCAATGTCGTGGTCGATCCCGCAGCGAAGCCGAAGCCGGAAGACTCTGCTGATTTTCCGAAAGTCGCTCTGGAAGGTCCGCAACCAAAAGTTGGATTCGAGGAGACCGAGTACGACTTCGGCACGAAGCCTCGTTTCTCCACAGGTTCTCACAAGTTCGTCGTGACGAACTCCGGGCCGGCCCCATTAAAACTCATGGCAGGCGAAACAACCTGCCAGTGTACCGTCGGTGAGCTTGGTAAAAATGAAGTCGCTGCTGGCGAGTCGACCACGGTCGAACTGAGCTGGACGATCAAACAGCCCGGGCCAGGTTTCCAGCATTCCGCGAAGATCCACACCAACGATCCCGCAAACCCAATGCAGACGCTGATCGTCAAGGGCTTTATCGGCGTCGACATGGCTCTCTGGCCTGCCGAACGCTGGTCAATGGGTTCTCTCAAAGTCGATGGCAGCTCAAGGTTTGAAGGTTTCGTATATTCGCATAACACGGAAGACTTCGACGTCGACAAAATCGAGTGTGAGTCCCCAGGCTTGGAGTTTCAATCAGAGAAATTGAATGAGGACGAACTGAAGGCTCTTTCAGCGGGCATGGCGGCGGATCTGGCTCCTCCTCCAGATCCGCACGGCGACAATACTCCTCCGAAACATCCCGAACTCCGAGCCGGTTATCGAATTCGAATTACTGCCAACGACAGGATCCCGGTGGGTCAGTTCTCGGTGCCAGCGTTAATTCATACATCGGTTGACGGGCTGGCTCCCATGGCGATTGCCGTCTCAGGTGTGCGTCCGGGGCCTTACCAGTTCTTTCCTCTGCCAGGCACTTCGTACCAGCACGCCAACATGCTGATCGATGCGGGAATTTTTTCCCCACAAGAGGAACACACGGCAGGCCTCCTGGTCGTGTGTCGTGGCTTTGACGGTGAACTGAAAATCGAAGAGGCAACGGCTGATCCGGCGTGGTTGAAAGTCAGTCTGGAACCGGCCTCTGGCGAAGGTGACGTCCGTCGTTACCGTCTTCTTCTGAAGTTCCCTGCAGGACTACCTTCAATAATCCGAACATCCTCGGATCCTGCGACGTTAGCCATCCGGACGAACCATCCCAACGCCGGACTTCTCAACCTCAAAGCCGCCTTCGCTGTCGAGGAATAAGCATGCGTGCCTGTGCCTGTTCAAGGATTGGACTCTCGACCGTAATCATCATGGGAATCAGTTTCCTGGGATGTTCTGGCCCGCGCGACGATGAAAGTCAGATTCCGTCCGGCAGTTCTCCGCCCGTCGCATATCCCACGTCCGACAAGGACAACGAGGCGACCGGCGGAACGACCGCTGCGGCAACGGGAACGACGCACGTCGACCACCAGAACTCGCCCCCGGCGGAGTCCGCGTCCGGCAAAGTCGCTCCTGACTTCGGCCCCTACTGTGACGGTTGGGAAAAGCCGGCCGCAGTCATTGCAGCGACGGGCCAGATGCATGGTTACTTCGAACCCTGCGGCTGCTCGGATCCCCAGTACGGCGGCGTGTCCCGTCGCGCGGAACTGCTGCGACAGATTGAATCACGCGACTGGCCAGTGATCCCCGTCGAACTGGGCGGAACTCTCAAGCGAGTCCGACAGCAAAGTCAGTTCAAATTTCAGACGCTGCTGTCGGCAGTTCGAGAAATGAACTATCGAGCACTCGCTCTGGGCACAGAGGAGCTCCAGCTGGGAGCCGGCTGGTTGCTGTCGCAACATGTCCCGCACGACACGGATTCAAATTTGACACTGTCGTTTCTGGCGGCGAATGTCGTGCTGTTTCAGGATCCGGGACTCGGGACGCCGGTTCCGCACCGAGTCGTTCACGTTGGCGATCTGAAGGTTGGACTCACCGCGATCTACGATCCGTTGCTACTCGACGGCAGTGTGGTTCTCGATGCCGAAACCGTGCAGGTGATCGATCCGGTCGAGCCGCTGAAGAAGGCCATCGCCGCGTTGCAGCAACAGTCGGTCGATCTGATCGTCCTGCTTTCTCATGCAAGACTAAGCACGTCACAGAAACTTGCCGAGCAGTTTCCGGAGATTCCGCTGATCCTCAGTACCGGCCCGATCGAAGAACCTCTGACTGACAATCCGCTGAAGATCGGTAACACGACGCTGGCGGTCGTCGGCCATAAGGGCAAACACGTGGGACTGGTTGGCTGGTACCCGACCTCCACCGGTGAAAAGTTTCGATTCGACCTGGTGAAGCTCGATGAGAAGCGGTTCAAAGACGATCCGCGGATGATCGAGCACATGAAGTATTACCAGGACATGCTGCGGGATTCGAAGTTGGCTGAAACCGAACCAGCACTGCAACACCCTGGCGGAGCGAAATACGTTGGCGCGGAAAAGTGCGGTGAGTGTCATACGAAGGCATTCGCCAAATGGAGCGAGACCGGGCACGCCAACGCCTTTGAAAGCATCAGGAAAGGCCGGCGAGGCATCTCGCGCATCTTTGATCCGGAATGTCTTTCGTGTCACGTCACCGGCTGGCACCCTCAACAGGTTCTGCGATACGAGTCGGGTTATCTCAACGAGAAACTGTCTGCTCACCTGCTCGGGAATCAGTGCGAGAACTGTCATGGCCCCGGTAGCAAACACGTCGAACTGGTCAATGCCGGCAATCTGGCTGAGGCCCGTAAGCTGGTCAAAGTGACCCTGAACCAGGCTCAGACGTTCTGTTACGACTGCCACGATCTGGACAACAGCCCGCACTTCGACTTCGAAAGCTACTGGCCAGAAGTCGCACATCCCGGACTGGATTGAAGACCGTTTCCGCCTTGTTTGAATATTCCATTGGAACCATCTCCGGCTGGCAGTTTCTGAGCACGATGGCAACGAGAACAACCTCACAGGACGCTGCGGTGACTTCTTCGTCAAATGATCTGCGGACTCTGTTTCCGCCCCTGCATCTCCTTCGCGCTGCTGGCCTGGCGATCGACCCTCGCAAGATGCTGCTGGGTGGCGCCGCTCTCGCACTGCTCCTGGCCGGTGACTGGTTAATCCAGACTTTGCCATTTGCGAATAATAGTTTCTCGATTCGGATTCACGGATTCTCTCCCGAAGTTAGCCTCGTTGAGCGTGGGCTGTCCTATGCGGGGATTCTGCCGCAGCGAGCGTCGCTCGACTGGCTTTCCTGGGACGCCGCTGCAATCTCGCTGCTCACACCGATCCGAACTCTGATTGAGCCGGGTCGAGTTCTCTTTCAAGCCGGCAACTCGTGGTCAACATTGGCCTGTGTCTGGACGCAGCTTCTGTGGGCGCTCATCGTCTGGTCGTTGATCGGCGGAGCCCTGTGCCGAATGAATGCCCTCCAGTTCGCCACCACGAAACGCATCAGCATTCGCGAGGCGTTCAGGTTCTCCCGCCGCCAGCTGCTCGCCTGCCTGATTGCCCCTTTGCTGCCACTGAGTGCCGTTCTGATTCTGCAGGGATTCAATTGGCTGATGGGATGTCTCGCTTCGTTTGTTCCATCGATCGGAGCGGCGGCGCTCGGCATCGGATGGGGACTCGTGCTGTTCTGCGGATTCCTGATGACCATGCTGCTGGTCGGAATTGCAACAGGGTGGCCGCTCATGATCGCGGCGATCAGCACGGAAGACAGCGACGGATTCGATGGACTCAGTCGCGGCTTCGGATACCTGATAGATCGGCCGTGGAACGCGGGACTACTGGCAATCGTCAGTCTGTCGATTTTTGCCGTCTCGCGATTCGTTGTCGCTATTCTAATTGGACTGACGATTTCACTCGGAGCAAATGCCATCTCGCGTGGCTACGGCACTGAACTGGTTGAATCGTCACCGTCCGTCTTTAACGCTTCGGTTTCCGTCGCTGCGAGTCTGGAAGCAACTCTCACCAACCGAGTCGCTTTCGCTTGGCCGGACTCTATCGCGGGCATCGCTATCGTTGTCTGGATCGGCATTCCTGCTGTGATGCTCGCTGGCTTCGGTCCCTCATTCTTCTGGTCGGCAACAACCGTCACCTACTTCCTGCTGCGACATTCTGATGACGGAACGCCGCTCGACGCAGTCACCGACTGGCCGTTGAAGTCGTCGCTCACTGCCGATGCAGCGGAAACTCCGATCGGCAATTCACCCGGCGAGGCTGATTCCTCGTCACCGCCTGCGTCTCTGGACGCCCCATAGACAGCTTTCGATCGCATCCCGCTTCGCGGCGAAAGACGGCACAACCTCACGACCTGCGATTCCGGAGCATATTCTGTGGCACTTGTTGACGTTGAAATCATCATCGAACGGTCGAAAATCCCAAGGTCGATCGAAAAGTTTCTGCACGAGGCCAACATTCGCACCGAAGACTATCTGAATCACAGTCGAGTCCGTCCGGGAGGTTTTGTCCCTTCAGATTTTGTCGCGGCTTATTACGCGCTACGAGCCGTCGTGCAGCACAACCTCGCTCCGGGGCGACTGTTCTGCGAGTGGGGCAGCGGCTTCGGAGTCGTTGCTTCTCTCGCTTCGCAACTTGGATTTGACGCATGCGGAATTGAAATCGAAGAATCACTCGTCGATGCCGCCAGAGACCTGGCAGACGCCCATTACCTGCCGGTCGAGTTCGCTCTGGGCAGCTACATTCCGGAGGGAGCCAACGAAGCTTCCGGCGGAGACTTCGATCTCGAAGGATTCGTTCAGGACGACGGAGCCAACGACGCCTACGACGAACTGCAGATCGGCCTCGACGAATTCGACGTGGTGTTCTGCTATCCCTGGCCGAGCGAGGAAGACGCCACCGGACGGCTGTTCGACTACTGCGCTGCGGAAGGAGCACTCTTACTGACTTACACTCAGCTGGACGACGTGAGAATTCGCCGCAAAGAAGGCGACCCGGAAGATCTCTACTGAAACGATCACCTAATCAGTGCGATGTCGAATCAGACTGTTTGACGCAACAACTCCCCCGGCTAGAGTCTTCACACTGCTGGTTGTTTCGGGTCGATCTTCAACTCAGGGAGTCGCGTGTGTCGTTGCGTCTGGTTATGTTGGGAACCGGATCGTTTGCTCTGTCAACGTTCCAGGGTTTGTATGAAACATCGCACACGGTCGTTGGGCTGGTAACGCAACCCGACCGCACCGGGCGAGGGCATCATCATCACGTCAACCCGATGAAAGAGCTGGCCATCAAACACGGCACTCCCGTATTTCAGCCAGTAAAAGCTAACGAGCCGGAATCGCTGGAACGTCTGAGGGAATTCGATGCGGACCTGTTCGTCACTGCCGCGTACGGACAGATCCTGTCGGCGGATCTGCTGAGCATACCCAGACTCGGTGCCATCAACATTCATGCGTCGCTGCTTCCGAAGTATCGCGGCGCGGCACCGATTCAGTTTGCCATTATCAACGGCGAGACCGAAACCGGCATCACGATCTTTCGCATCGAACCAAAACTCGACGCCGGGCCGGTACTGGGAGTCTTGAAGACGGCCATCGGCGACAATGAATCGTACGGAGATCTGCAGGACCGACTGGCTACACTTGCCGTGCCGCTGACCTGCCAGATTATCGACGACCTGGCAGCCGGAACTGCCACGGAAACCATTCAGGATGGAACTCTCGTCACAAAAGCGCCGCGTCTGACGAAGACGGATGGAGTTATCCCCTGGCAGAAATCGTCGCGGTTGGTCGGCTGCCACATTCGTGGCGTCCAGCCGTGGCCGAAGCCCTCGACAATTCTGCACGTCGGAGACAATGCGATACGCATGCTGGTGCTCGATGTCGAGACGTCAGATCGATTGGTCAGTGGAGACCCAGGAACCGTCGAAGTCGTCGACAGAAAACGGATCTTCGTCAGAACCCAGGACGGCAGCGTGGAATTGCTCACCGTACAGCCCGAAGGTAAGCGACCGATGAGTCCTGTCGAGTTTCTCAACGGCCACACAATCACATCCGGTAATCGGTTTGAACTGCCCGACCAGGCAGACTGATGGCTGCGGCGAGTTCGTTACTTGAGAACCGTTTCCCACCTCATACTCAGCGTTGGCAGGTAATCTCATGAGAGTCATATCCACAATCGTCGTAACACTCGTGCTCTGCGTTTCCTGCAGCCACGCTGCCGAACCGTGGCTGCGACATACCATCGACAATTCGTCTCAAGGAGCCGACGGCGTTCGCATGGCCGACGTGAACAACGATGAGCATCTCGACATTACGACCGGTTGGGAAGAGGGCGGAATCATCCGGGTATACCTGAATCCGGGACCGACGAAGGCCGCCGCACCATGGCCGGCAGTGACGGTTGGCAAAGTAAAGTCGCCGGAAGATGCCGTCTTTGCGGACCTCGACGGCGACGGCGCTGCCGACGTGGTCAGTTCGTGCGAAGGCAGGACACGCACGATGTTCTTTCACTGGGCCCCGAAGTCAGCGGATCAATACCTGGACGAGAAGCCGTGGACAACTCAGTCCGTGCCTTGTACCGCAAACCAGCAGTCGTGGATGTTTGCATTGCCGATGAATGTTGACGATCGAAACGGAATCGATCTGATCGTCAGTTCCAAAGGTGACAACGCTTCGATCGGATGGCTGGAATCGCCCATCGATCCGCGAAACGTCGCTGCGTGGAAGTACCATCGCCTCCGTGATGCCGGCTGGATCATGTCACTGGTCGCGCACGACATGGATTCAGATGGAGACCTGGATATTGTCGCCTCTGATCGCAAGGGAGCAAAACGCGGAGTGCTCTGGCTGGAGAATCCCGGCAAGGAAGCCGCGGCCACAGGTAGTGCCTGGATCGATCATTCAATCGGTGGCACCAGTCGCGAAAATATGTTTCTCGACGTGCTGAGTTCTCACAACGCTGTTCCTGCCATCCTGTCGGCAGTGAAGCCTGCGGGCCTGATCCGGTTTCAGCCAGCTGACACGGTCCGCGGTTCTCAAGCTGCCCTCCAGTTCGAAGGTCCCGGCTGGGTCAGTCATACGATCGAATTACCGGGCGACAAACTCGGAACTGGAAAATCCATTCGAAGTGCCGATGTGAATCTCGACGGCAACGAAGATCTGATCTACTCGTGTGAGCAGGCAGTCGGTGCCAGACACGGAGTCGTCTGGCTGGACATGACTTCCGACGGTCTCAAGGTGCGACCGATCAGTGGTCCCGAAGGCGTCAAGTACGACCTCATTCAACTGCTTGATCTCGACGCGGACGGCGATCTCGACGTCATCACCTGCGAAGAGCGAGCGAATCTCGGAGTGTTCTGGTACGAAAATCCGACACGCTGATCCGAATGACTCAGATGTAAGACTCTGATTTTTTCACTGACCCTGACCAGGCGGCATGCGACCGCCGGTTTTCAGGAAGTGTTCGGCGAGTTCCAGAACCGGACCGTCGATGCCGTTTTCCTTCATGTTGCGAACGGTTTCGTCGATGTCGTACTCGACGCGACGGAATGAGACTTCGCCGTCCTCAATCACGCAATAGCTCGCGCGGGGATCACCGTCTCGCGGCTGTCCGACACTGCCAGGATTGATGACCTGAGTATCGCCAACGTCCAGGCAGAACTGCGTGTGTGAATGCCCGACAACGACATAGTCCGCGTCGACACCTCGCAGGCGCGTCTTCCAGCCTTCCGAATCATCCTTCAGATATTCGTCGAACGGGTCTCGCGGTGTTGCGTGAACGAGGTAGAAGACTTTGCCGTCGAGCTCAACGCGTCGCGTAACCGGGAGTCGTCCAAGAAACTTCAACTGGGATGAGCTGAGCTTTTCCCAGTGAATCGGTCGAGCCAGACCCGCCAGTCTGGATAGGCCTGTTTTCTTCTTCACCGGGATTCGTTGAGCGACGGCATGGTCATGATTGCCGCGGATGGCGGCGTGAACGTTCCTGCTGACCCACTCAATGCATGGCACAGGATCAGTGGCGTAGTCGACAAGATCGCCTGCAAAAAGGCACGCATCAAAGGACTCGTCGATCGCCTGCAAAGCCGGCCAGTTCGAATGGATGTCAGCGAGCAGTAGGATTTTCATTGCCAGAAATAGTCTGCTTCCGAAACGTGACCAGGACGCGCCGGCGATCGTTGGTGTGGAAGAGTCTCTGCTGCCAACTAGACATGCAGGCCAAAGTGTCGAATCATCCTACTCCCATCTCTTTCTGGACGCGAATCCGTTGCCCTCAGAATGATCGAACTGTTGCCAGACCCCTTCGTCCCGATTTCGCGGCCGCTGAGAAAGCCCTCACTCGGCTGATGAGTGGTTCGTCGAACTCTGACGAGCTGTGATGCCGTATTCGTAGACCCTGACATTTCAGGGATGTCATGCTTTCGGGAAGTTATGGGGACGTGTTTCCAGGATCCGGCAATGCTTCCGAGAATGACGCGTCGCTGCGGCTCAATCCCTGCAGGACATGAGCGAGTGTCAGGATGGCATCGCAGGCTGGAAAGGACTCGCGGAACCAGTAACAGTCGGATTGTCCGCCGCCAAATGATCCGTTCGATTCCCGCATGATTCGACTGATCGAACCTGCGGAATCGCCTCCGTCCAGCAGTTCGACTGCCGGGATCAACGACTGAATAGCTGCCAGGGCAGACGTCTCAGCGATGATGGGAGCATTCGGATGATCGATTCGACCTTGTCGAGCCAGCATGGCCGTTAGCGCCAAAGAGTCCACAAGTCGACCCCGATTATCGATGAACCAGCATCGTGCTCCGTCGTCGTCGATCAAAACTCCCAGGTGCGCGTTTCGCTGCCTGACGCGACTGCTGATTCGATCGAGCAGGATGTCATGCTTCAAAGGTTCGTTGACTGCGGCGACCGTTTCAATTTCGGACAGTTCACACGGGAGTTTTGAAAACAGCTTACGGATCGTTTTCCGTGCGGGACGTGGCCGAGCCGCGCAGACAACTCGCAACGGTCGCAGAGCGTGAAAGTGCTTCCAGAGGCCAGCTTCGTAGGGGATCGCCGCCTGAAACGATTTCTGGAACGCGGCGCTTCGAGTGGGACGTGTGACGCCGGCTTCGAATTTCTGCTGGACTTCCTCAAGCCCCGTTCCCAGCGAAAGCGGCGAAGCTCCTTCGCGATACAGATCGAGACCTGACCAGGATGCACCATGGCCAGCACCGCTGACGAACAGCCCCCCAGCCACCTGCAGATGATCAACGGAAAACGCGAAGCACGGTCGTGACGCCAGCCCCACATCAATGACAGGGCAGCCCATCATTCTCAAGGCGTCAATGACCGATGACAGAATTGCTGGCGACGACGACCGCTCATCGTAACCCACCAGAATCGAGGGGCCTCTTCGTGAAGGCTGCCGAGGTTGCTTTCCAGACGCTCGTCCGGCAACTGTGCTCATCAGTCCCGTCAGTGGAACGTCCAGCCAGAGTAAACTGGCGAACGCCGCCGCAATTCTGCCGGCTTTCGCGGGAGTCAGATTGTTCAGGAACACACCGCGAACGCCGTCGCGTTGAAATATCGGGATCTGACGCCCGCGAGCTTCCGTCTGATGAATCCGTTCGACCGTTTCAGGATTGAGCTGACCTGTGTCGTGCCGATGCTGGCATTGCCGACACGCTGGATAAAAAGCAGAAAGCCGCGATAAGTGAATCGCTCGCGAAATCGAATGCGACTCCCCCGGACAGCGGTATTCCGTCGAGGCAGGCGAGCAGACGAAAGGACCTGTCATCAAACGGTCAGTAACGCCAGCAGCATCGGTTGCCGTCGCCGTGAGATCCTGCGCCGACACACTCGCCACTGAACGCAATTGGGGAGGTTGGTATGGTGCGTCCAGCGAGTCGCTGGAAAAGATTTCGTTTTCGGCGTCCATGCCGCAAGCTTTCGAATCGTGTCGCCAGTTGAATCAAAACTCGATCGTTGAGACTATTCTCCGAGTGTGAATCGTGAAGAGTTCGACGGAGCGGGGAATCTTCCCGGAATTCGGATCGGTCGGTCAATCTCGATTCGCCTGCGAAACCGTCTTTGTCTGGGACTCTTTGAAAACATGCACGCCACAGAATTGCTGAAATCCGTTCCGCAGGAACCGGCATCCGTCATTGCACTGGTCGGCGATGAACTAGCGCTGAAAACCGCAGTAACGAATGCGCTGCTGAAAGTCGCACTGCCGAATGAGGATGACGCGCCAACACGTTACTCAGGCAAAGATATCGACATGAAATCAGTCCGCGACGAGTTGCTGACGATTTCCATGTGGGGAGACCGGCGCGTTGTCGTCATTGATGATGCGTCCGACTTTGTGACGGCTAATCGGCCCGCACTGGAAAAATACGCCGAGAAACCGGCAAAGAAGTCGGTGCTGATCCTTGACGTCAAAACGCTCGCAAAAAACACACGGCTCTACAAAATCATCAACAAGAGCGGTCTCGTCGCCGAGTGCTCGGAACTCAAAGGCGCGGCTCTTGTAAACTGGGTGCAGGATGCGGCTCAACGATCCTATGGCAAGAAGATCGATCGCGATGCCGTTCAGCTTCTGATCGAACTCGCCGGATCAGCATTGGGGCTGTTGGATCAGGAACTCTCGAAACTGGCGTCGTACGTCGGCGATCAACCATCAATCGATGCTCAAGCAGTGCGGCGCCTGGTCGGCGGCTGGAAAGCAGAAACCACCTGGGCCATGACCGACGCCGTGCGGGACGGACGGTTGGGCGATGCGCTCACGGCACTCGATAAGCTGCTCAACAGCGGCGAGTCGCCACACAGGATTCTCGGCGGTATTGGTTATGTATTTCGAAAAATGTCCGTTGCCACTGAACTTTCCCGAACCGGTGTTCAACTCAACGCGGCCTTGAAACAGGCCGGCGCCTTTCCGAACGAGTTGGACCCAGCTGGTCGTTATCTGAAACGCATCGGTCGTCCGAAGGCAGCAAAGATAGCTTCATGGCTGCTGGAAGCTGAGACTGGTCTCAAAGGCGGCAGCCGGTTGCCCGAACGCAGTCAGATTGAACTGCTAATGGTGCGGCTCGCCGGTGCGGTCTGAGCCAGCGGTTCAGAAACGCTTGAAGACTTCGACGGCAGTTCCACATTGAGTCTTCAGCAACCGCAGACACAACATCCGATTCGCCAACTGTTGGGCGCACCCTGCGAACCACACAGCGGATCTTGCATCGCGTCGTTGCACACGCACATTGGCCAGCAGCGAACAGGCTACTTATCGAAGAACGGAAACAGCCTCTTCAGCTCTTCCTTTGAGGGCTGCCTGCCGTATTCGCAGACCTGGTAGGCCTCAGCGTACTTCACGGCAGCACCAGCTTCCTGCCCATACCATTCGATCAACGAATCACGGTACAGATTCGCAATGCCACCATTTCTCCGACCCCACGAATCGCGCAGAATTTCTTTACGGGCCACTGGATCGTGAGCCTTACGTTGAATCAACGTTTCTTCTGACCCTAGCGCTCCGCCTTCATAAACCTGCGAAACAAGAGCGTCGACGGCATCAACCTTTTTCTCGAAGACATCGTCAAGAGAAATCGCGATGTCCGGCTCAAAGGCGTAAGGCTTCTTGAATCGGTCCGGGTAGTACATGAAGACGGGGTTCTTTTTCAGTGGCTTCGTGTCTGGAACGAAAAACGGGACAGCCACCATGAACGCCGCATCCTGAACGAGGATTCCTGTGTAGCGGTGGTCCGGATGGTAGTCGTTCGGTCGATGAGCCAGTACGAGGTCCGCATTCCAGTCGCGGATCAGCCTGGCAATTGTGCGACGGTTCTCCAGCGACGGCATCAATTCTCCGTCGTGAATGTCGAGCACTTCGACGGACGTCCCCATTCGTCGTGCCGCTTCCTGAACTTCCTTCGTCCGGCGAATCGCCAGCGGCCCTCCGGAAATTTCCCAGTGGCCGAGGTCACCGTTTGTCACCGACACGAGTTTGACATGATGGCCGAGCTTCGCCCATTTGATCGCGGCGCCGCCCATCTGAAACTCGGCATCATCCGGGTGAGCGCCAAACGCGATAATCCTCAGCTTGCCGTCAGATGCCTCGTCTTCAGCGTGTACTGTCTCCGAGGCCAGCACTCCGAACATCAGTACTAAGGGGAACAGCAGCATTCTTGAGTGGACCATTCCTGTTGCCTTTCCGGCTGAGAATTCTGATCAACGAAGCGTCCGTCGCATGGCAAAGATTGAGCACGGGACGCTAAAAACGCCGAGGCATCGCGGAGTGACTGAAGACCTGTTCGTCGGCCTCACACCATCTCTGCAACCTCTCGGCGTTTTCGTCTTCGTTCCGTTCCGTTGTTCCCACTGACTACTCAGTTGCTTCCGTCTTTTGCCGGTACGGCAGTCGATACTGCTTTGGGTACCGAAGCGTCTTCAGTTTTCACCGGCTTCTTATCTGCCGGTACTGGCTTGTTCGCGTCACTTTCCGTTGCTGGAGCAGCGGGAGTTGATGCTTCAGGTGCCTTCTCAGCAGCAGCTGGTTTCGGATCAGCCGGTGTCGCGTCAGCGGGCTTTGCAGCAGCGGGTTTTGCAGCGTCAGTAGCGGGGGTCTTTTCAGCATCGACCGGAACGGCTGGCTTAGCGTCACCTGGTGGGGGGTTCAAAATCGGAGCGTCGGTTTTGTCGACTGCTCCAGCGGGAGCAGCATCTCCAGACTTGGCATCACCGTCTTTCGGCTCTTCCTTCACCTTTGGTTTCACAAGCTGATCACGATTCAGACGCAGTTTGCCGAAGTCTTCTTCCGTGATGACGTAAAACCAGTCAGCAAACCGTTCGTTAAGTTCGTCGACTTTCTTCTTTCCATCGACAATCTTCTGCTCAAGGACTTTGACGTCGGCATCGTATTTCTTCTGGTCTGCCCGAAACTTCTCGATCGCTCGCTGATAAATGTCAGCCAGATTTGGAGTCGCGACCTTCTCCTCAGTTTCAGTTGCTTCCGCAGGCTTCGCTTCATTATCTGCCGTCTTGTCCGTCCCTGCGTCGTTGGCCTTCGCGTCTTCGGATCTCGTATCGGCATCGGCTGGTTTATCAGTACCAGCTTCGGCAGGCTGTTCAGCGTCCGCTGCTTTTTTCGCAGAAGCATCTTCTTCGTCAGCTTTCGGTTCGACCGGTTTCTCTGCTTCCTTTTCAGCAGGCTTCACCACGTTGCCGTCAGCGTCGACTTCGATTCCGTCCGGCACGTTCGGCTTCACAGGCAGGACAAGTTTCGGTCCGAGCAGGTCTTCGTCAAACGACGTTCGAACAATCAGATAACGGCTCTTGGTTTTCTTGTTGTCCTTGCCGCCACCGTCTTCTTCGTCCTCGGCATCCTTTGAGCCTGGCGGGTCAGCGGGCTTCTGCTCTTCTGCGGAACTCGTGTCCTCTGTTTCGGCTGTAGTGCCACCGATTTCGATCTCGTCATCCGAGCCTTCAAACTCATTTCCGAAGCTCATGTGAAACTGCACGCCGTCTTTCGTCGCCGCCACCATTTCTCCGGCCTTGGCATACAAACGGAAGTCGTTTGCTTCGCGATTCTCGTAGACCAGAAAGCCTTTCGAATTCAGACTGCTTTGCACCATGTCGATGACCTGGTTGACAATTTGAGGATTTTGAGCGGCACTCTTTGGAAGTGCGATGCTGAGATCTCCCCTCAGAATCGGCTTGCCCGCGAGTTCCGGCTTGCGGCGAACGCCAGAGAGTTTGAGATTGTCAATTACATTGACCATCGCCGTGATGTCTTCCTTGTTGACCTCTTCTGTTTCTTCGTCGAGCCCTTCGAGAGCCCAATCGTCAGAAGCTTTCGTCCTCGACAACGAGGCATCGACGACTTCCGAAAAATCTCGACCTTCGATCTTCGTAGATCGAGCCTGAAGTCTCGTCAGGTCATCGCGATCCAGCTTCAGCAGGTCGGCCTCGACCCAGTCCCCGAACTTCGTGGAGATGTCAACTTCCAGCTCGGTGATGTAGGTTTCCTTTTCTTCCGGGTGACGAACGTAGTAACGGTTTTCACCTTCCGGCAGCTTCTTGCCGATGATCAGGTCCGCAACCGCAATGTCGCTGTCTTTGAGCAGCGTAAGTCGCTGTCCTCGACCTTTCAGCGTGTCGGTACCGTCGTCGAGCGGGTTAACCACTCCGAAGCGTTCGTGATCGGCAGCCACTCGACTGGCGACAGCCCCTCGCTTGACGCCGATGAGTGTTTGAGCGGTCCTGGCAAGTCGGTCCTTGCCGTCGGCCGGGTAATTGTGATGCGACGGAATTCGCCAGACACCATCTTTGTTTTCAACAGTGAAAACCCGTGCTGATGCGGTGTCCTCGTTGTAGGCAACAACTCGGACGGCCGTCGCCAGGTTGGGATCCTTGAAATCACCGAAGAACGGTTCGCCAACTTTGGCGAATTCATCGATGGGAGTTGGCCGTGTGGCGATACTGGTCAGGCCGGCAAGACCTGCCATCACAGCGGCGACAACAACGAACTTAATAGTCTGACTGCTGGTATTCATACTTCTCACCCGGTGAATTCAGGTCGAGGTTGATTGACTGTGAACGATGTACGCTGGAAGTGGTTACTGTCGCGAAAGTCGTCTGACTTCCTCGATGTCTTTCTGCTCTGCTGTCAGACGCAAGCCCAGGACGAGCATGCCCAGCAG
Organism: Planctomycetota bacterium; assembly: GCA_027624335.1. Taxonomy (GTDB): domain Bacteria; phylum Planctomycetota; class Planctomycetia; order Planctomycetales; family Planctomycetaceae; genus JABMPE01. The sequence goes on along the minus strand of JAQBWV010000040.1, from coordinate 13,907 downwards.
GATCGACGGAATCGGTGGGAAGATCACGGCCCAGAACCGGAACGAGTCTTCAGTTTGCTTGATCTGTCGTTGCTCTCGAGCTTTGAGCTGCGAAAGTTTTTCCTGCTTGTCGCGATCGATATTCGCTTTCTGGACGTCGAGTTCCCGCTGCTTACGCTGGCGTGCGATTTCCATTCGTTGTCGTTTTTCCAGTGACGTCAGGCTTTCGTCGGCGTCGATCTTCTCAATTTCTTTTTCGAGATCGCCGCTGACTTTTTCAAGAGCGTCCTCCGCTTCCTTCTCCGCTTTCTCACGTTCTTCCTGAGAGTGTTCGCGGAACTGATCTGCTTCCCGCTGCACTTCGGTAAGTGTTCTGTGCTGAGGGCGTCGTTTGCGAAGGTCGACATAAGATGTGTCACCGGCCAGCACGTCGACGCAGTTCAGGATGAACTTGACGTTGTCGAGTTTCAGGCCATGCATGTCGCTTTGCACGACGTTGAACAACGCGTCAGAAACGATGTCGACGTCAGCCACGTAGATCACGTTGATTTTGTGCTTCTCGCCTTTCTCTCCGGTGATGTGAGCCGCAACAACGTCCGCTTCACCAGTCTGCTCACGTCTCACTCGCGAAGGATCCTGAAACTGCATTCCGAAAAAGCTGGGAGCCATCAGGTCACTCCATTTCGACACGCCGGATTTCAGGCCAATGCGCAGCAGCGGTTCGAACTTCAGACCACTGTTTTCTCTTGGGCGAATCCGGCCTGAATAGAGCATCAGCAGTTCCTGTAGTCCGCTGGTAACGTCGCTCTTCGTGCTGATCGCTTCCGGGTTGCCGTTCAGTGGCGTGATGAAGACGTAGTCCTGAGGAAGATCAACAAATGATGGATGCGGGTTCGTCTGGTCCCAGACAATGGCATCGTTCTGCCACGAAATTCCAAGAGCGTCGACCAGCGGGCCAGCGTTGCCTTCGTCCGCGCGGGGTTCAGGCGGTTGCTGACCGCCGCCGAACATGCCTCCCCCACCCTGTTGAGGCTTCTGCTGGCTGGGAGACATTCGTGGGTCGACCAGCGGCAGTGGGTCGTCGAGAACAAGTACCGGCTTACCGGACTTCACGTAGTCAACGAAGGTCGCCATCTGAGGATCGGTCAGTGACGAAGGAACCGCTGCGATGAGAACATCGACCTGATCAATGATCGGTGAATCAGGGCTGACTTCGACGATCTTGTACTGCTTCTTCAGCTCTCGCTGAATTCGCCACTCCGGAGAACTTCGCATGCTGGACATGTCGAAGCCACCGTTGACTTTGGCATCGGTTCGCAACATGCCAACGGTCAGTCGGTCCTTCTGAGAGACCGTTCGGACGGAACGCGTCAGTTCGTATTCGACCGACGTTCCGATGTCGAAGAATGGAACAATGACTTCATCAAACGAGCCAGTAATCACCGCTCCCATAAACACGTCGACTCGCTGAAAACGACCGTCAACTTCTGATTGAACCGGCGTCGCCGTAATGCCGAAGTGCTCCGCTTCTTCCGCAGCTTCGCTGAATGGAGTCACGTCAACGAAGCGGACTTCGATTTGACTGCTCATCCGGTCGTACTGCCGCAGCAAACCTTTCAGACGTGTCTGCTGTCCGACGTAATCCCGCGGGACGTCCGGACTGATGAAAGCCTGAATCGTAACCTTGTTTTCGATTTTGCTGACGAGTTCGTGAGTGGTGTCAGAAAGCGTGTAAAGCTTTTCGCCGGTCATGTCGAACCGCAGTCCGAGCGCTTCGCTGGCCGTCGTGATGACTGAGTTGCCAGCCAGCAACGCGACCAGCAGGCAGACAACTCGAATGGCGAAATGACCACTGACAGGCAGGCCCTGCTGATCACTGACCCAGTGACGTTTACTGATAAAGACCGCGTTCAGATACAGCGAGAAGATGATCAGCGACAGGAAGTAGGCCATGCCGCTGAACGGGACGACCCCAATCGAGAACTCGTTAAGCCGTTCGCCGAGGCTTAACTCACCGCAGAACGAGTTGAACATGTCAGTGGCGTTGTCAACGAGAGTCGGATTATCAATTGCCGGTCGACTCGTCGCCAGGTGCCCGATGAAGATCGGAACGGCACAGATCGCGGCACCCAGAACGAATGCGACCGTCACGCTGCTGGTCAGCACTGACGCGAACATGCCCAGGCTGATCAATGCCGAACCGGCCAGCCAGTACCCGGAATACGTTGTCAGTAACAGACCCCAGTCCGGGTCAGCGTAGTAGCCCAGCACGAACAGCTGCGTCAGCGAAAATGCCAGTGCCACGCCGTAAACGACGACCAGTGACAGGTACTTTCCGAGCAGAATTTCAAAGTCTGCCGCCGGCAGCGTGAAGAGCAGTTCGTCGGTTCCCAGTCGCTTCTCTTCAGCCCAGGCCGTCATGGTGATGGCTGGGATAATGAAGAGCAGCAGGTAAGGAAACGCCGCCGTGAGCTGGTCCAGGTTGGCCAGGTTGTTCGTGAAGAACTGGGCGTTGAACGCGCTCGACGCCGCCGCAATCACGAATACCACAATAAAGAGGTAGCCCAGCACCCCGGAGAAATAGCTCATCAGGTTTCGCTTGAGCACAGCGAAAATCACGTGAGTCCGCATTTCTCAATCCCGTTATATCTTGAGTTAAAAATTGAGTCAGAATCCGATATTGCTTCGATCGCTTCGCTTTTCAACACGCTTGCTGGCAGTCGTCTGGTCGGTTTACGAGGCGACCGTCAGCTCGCGGAAGCGATCTTCCATTTCCTGTTCCGTGCCAGCCATTTCGCTAACGGGTCCGTCGAACACGACTCGTCCTTGATTGATCAGAATCACTCGGCTGCAGACGACCTGTACTTCGCGCAGGATATGTGTCGAAAGCAGGATCGTTTTGGTTTCGCCCAGGCTAGTGATCAGATCGCGGACACCGTGGACCTGGTTGGGATCCAGACCGCTGGTCGGTTCGTCCAGAATCAGCACATCCGGATCGTGGAGCAGTGCCTGAGCCATGCCGACTCGTTGCCGAAACCCTTTCGACAGCTTGCTGATGGGCTTGCTCCAGACCGACTTCAGTGCACATCGCACCGCGACATATTCCATGCGGCTGTTCAAATCGTCTTTCAGCATCCCGCGAGCTGACCCAAGGTATGACAGCAGTGCTTTCGGCGTCATTTCCTCGTAAAGCGGGCCGTTTTCCGGAAGGTAGCCGAGCATCTCACTGGCGGCGATCCGGTCTGATTGAACGCTGTGCCCGCCGATCGTGGCCGAACCCTTTGTCGGAGCCAGATACCCGGTGAGCATCTTCATCGTGGTCGACTTCCCGGCTCCGTTCGGGCCGAGAAACGCGGCAACCTGCCCGCGTGGCACGGTGAACGTCACGTCATCCGTCGCCACAAACGGACCATAATACTTACTGAGGCCCTTCGCCTCGATCATCGCCTCGGATGAGGCGTCTGACGAATTCTTTTCGCTGTCTGTCATTTCAGGCCGTTCTCGAAAGGACTTCGTATCGTTGACTCCAGGCTGGCATGACGAATGTTCGGTAATCGCCTGCAAGCAGCCACAATGAATGCTCAGTTCCATTCTGGAATTCGACGTCAATCCGTGACGCCGTTTGACTGAGACTGCTGAACGCTCAAACCAAACGTCTGCAGATCAGTCGAGAGGACTTGTCCGGTATGAGCCGGGTGTCCTCGCTTGCCGGGACGAGGTCGCGAGCTTTCAAGACTCGGACTTCGATGGCAAAGGTGGGGGTGGTGACGCCGTCGAGTTATGACAAACTTCACCACTGTGGATCAACTCACAGAATCAAGCTGCCTCGGCAAGCTCCCATCTGTGGTTGGGTGTGTCTGGGAGCAGTTTCAGATTGTCTCAGTGTCTATCGAACATGCCGGACAGCCATTCGACAGCGACCGTGGAAAACCGAAGTTCTACTCTTCGCATGCCTACGGCAAAAGTAATTCGACTGCTGGAGCATTTCCAGCAAGCCGAGCAAAAACGTCTCCAGCTTTCCTGGTCGCCGAAGTCGGCAGTTCCGGTTCCGCTATTCTGACAGCGGACATGCCGTTTAGAATCAGCGACTGAGAAGCCGCCATCATTGCGGCTGTCGAGGCAAACATCCAGCGACAGTCATCCTCGGGCAGAACGGGAACTTCGATCAGGTCAAACAGGAATCGCCGAGCACGATGCTGAACGACCAGGAAATCATGGAATGCGTCCAGTCCGGGCAACTCAATCTGTTCGATGAACTCGTGCGCCGACATCAGGCTTCCATGCTGAGAGCGGCCGTCAGCAAATTGCGGAATCAGGCGGTCGCCGAAGAGGCTGTGCAGGAGGCATTCCTGTCAGCCTATGCCTATCGGCATTCTTTTCGAAGTGAGTATTCGTTTCGAGGCTGGCTCTGGACGATTCTCCTGAACACGTGCCGCACTCTCGCTCGACGGGAATCTGGCCGCGTTGATCGGGTCGGCCGACAATCGGATCTTTCAGAGTCAAGTGAGCCGTTCTCATCCGGAGACGCATTGAGCCGACTCCTTCAATCAGAGCAGGCCGACTTGCTGTACCGCTGCCTGAACGAACTTCCGGAAGCTCAGGCTGATGCTCTCCGGCTGCGGTTTTTCGGCGGGTTGAAGTTTGACGAGATCGCTCACGCCATGAGCTGCAGCACGAACGGAGCAAAACAGCGAGTCCGCACTGGCCTCGAAAAACTGTCCGCGTCGCTGCAAAGAGTCGAGATCTCGACCAGTAATGCGAAAGAAACGCCGCGACATCGCGGTTCTCAGGGAGAAATCGAATGAATTGTGATCAGGCGTTTGAATTCCTGACTGATACAAGAGCTCGGGGCAGCGAGTCATTGATCCGGCATCTCGAAGAGTGTCCGCGTTGCCGCGACATGGCTGAGTTGCTGGATCCTGCACTCGATCTCTTTGGCGAAGTCGCCGAGTCCGGTGGTGAACTGAGTTTCAAACCGACAACTGACGTCGACGTGGTTGATCGCACTGGCGATCGGACGCGTCCGCCGCATCAGAAACTCCCGCTTGCAGAATCAAAGGCAGAAATCACTAAGCCGGGAATTGCTTATCGACCGTGGCTTCAGACTTCACGGTGGCGCGCAGCAGCGTCGCAGGACGGACTACACGTCGCCGCGTTTCTCATGTTTATCGCCGTCCTGATGGCGGCGATCGTTAATGTCGAGCGCAGCTCCCGCAACGACGCGGTCGCGATTTCGCTTCCAGAAAACTGTCAGCGAACCGAGGCCACCGAATCGACCTCGGATAATGTCGTCGCGGGGTGCGTAGCGTGTCACCTGAGAGCCGAGGCACTGATCGCATTGCATCCGATACAGCGAACTCACGCACGACAACTGGTTCAGCGATGCGTCAATTGCCATCTCGACATGACGACGGATCACTATCTCGCCGGATTGGATTCAGAAGCGGTGTTCACACCAGAAACGTCTTTGCCCGTCCAGCTGACAGCGTGCCTCTTCGGTCGCCGGGACGGTTGAATCCGGAGCGACTCCGCAATCCGGCAGCAACTCTGTCGTGAGGCGACCAGGCGTACCAACAAAAAAAGCCCTAGCTTCAACAGTTGAAGCCAGGGCCGCATGTTTTCTCGTAATAGCGATTACGAGGAGGTGGAGGGTAAGAAGCACCCGCCGGTGATTCAGCCGGTCGCACCTCTCAAAGCAAAACCACGTATCACAAACCACCTCCTTTCTAATGTCAGTTCAAGTCAGTCAAGATTTGCAGGTTTAACTCTGCTTTTGACGACGGGACCACTCTCGTGCCGCGTCAGCACGAACGACTCGCCCATCCTGACGATTTCTCGAAACAGAGCAACCCCAGTTTCTGAGGATTTCAAACTTCCAGCGTACTGCACACGTCGCCGCTTGCGTCAGGCGAGAATTCCCTTTACTGGGTCATGATCCTCGACTCCGGTCAGACGGACATCAAGGCCCTGGAATCTCGCAGACAGCCGACGATGATCAATGCCCAGACAGTGCAGAATCGTTGCGTTCATGTCGTGAATGTGGACGGGATTTTCCGTGACGTTGTAACTGAAGTCGTCGGTTTCTCCGTACACGACGCCCGGCTTGATCCCGCCACCGGCCATCCAGATCGTGAAGCAACGTGGGTGATGGTCCCGCCCGTAATTTTCCCGAGTAAGGTTGCCCTGGCAGTAGGCCGTTCGACCAAATTCGCCGCCCCACACGACGAGTGTGTCTTTCAGCATGTCTCGCTGTTTGAGATCCTGAATCAGAGCCCACGATGCCTGATCCACGTCACGAGCCTGGTTCGGCAGGTCGTTGGCGATGTTGCCGTGCTGGTCCCAGCCCCGATGGAAGAGCTGTACGAACCGCACATCCTTCTCGACCATGCGGCGAGCCATCAGAGCGCAGTAGGCGAACGTGCCAGGCTTTTCCGCGTCAGGGCCGTACATCTCCAGAGTGCTTCTGGTCTCGCCAGAAAGTTCCATCAGCTCCGGAACTGAAGTCTGCATTCGGAACGCCATCTCGTACTGCGTGATGCGAGCCTGCGTCGCCGGGTCTCCCACCTGCTCGAACGTCTTCTGATTCAGCCGGCCAAGCGAGTCCAGCATCCGACGTCGAATTTCCGGACTGATGCCGTCCGGATTGGAGAGAAACAGTACGGGATCGCCGGAACGTCGCAGTGCAACTCCCTGATGCTTCGCCGGAAGAAAACCAGCTCCCCACAAGCGGTTGTAGATCGCCTGCGCCTGCTGACGCCCCGTCCAGGTCGGGGTCATGACCATGAACGCGGGCAGGTTGCTGTTCAGTGAACCAAGTCCGTAGTTCAGCCAGGAGCCCAGGCTCGGTCGACCGGGAAGCTGGTTCCCGGTGCAGATATAGGTGATGGCCGGATCATGGTTGATGGCTTCAGTGTGCAGGGATTTCACGATGGCGATGTCATCGACCATCTTTGCGGTGTGAGGCAGCAACTCGCTGATCCACGCGCCGTTCTGCCCATGCTGTTCGAACTTGAACTTCGACGGCGCCAGTGGAAACCGCTTCTGTCCGGAAGTCATCGTTGTCAGCCGCTGACCGTTGCGAATGGACTCCGGCAGATCCTGATCGAACATTTCGGAGAGTTTTGGCTTGTGATCGAAGAAGTCGATCTGGCTGGGTGCTCCGGCCATGAAGAGGTAGATCGCCCGCTTCGCTTTGGGAGCAAAATGAGGCAGAGAAGGCAACCCTCCAATGCGATTGGGCTCGACCAGTGTCGAATCCGGTGACGCGGCATGAGACCGCTCGCTCATCAATGATGTGAGTGCCGCCGTGCCAAGTCCCATCGCTCCCTGACCAAAAAAGTGACGACGAGTAATGCCTGTGTAATAATCGTGCATTGGGTTCATGACTTACCTCACTTCATCACAATGATACAGAGAAATCTAATGTCTTTGTGTCACGTTCGAGTCTTTGCACTGCAATCAGCCTGAATAGGAAAGTCATTCTCAACGCATTCTGCAAATTTCACCACTGACCCGACAATGTCCATCGCGTTTCCCATAATGCCAATGCGAGTGCGCTACCTGGAACGGCGTTTGACGTTGCCGATCAGACCTTGCAGAATCCTGCAGTTACTTGCTGGCTGTTGTCGAAAACTGCCCGGGAAATGTTCCCCATGTGGTTCTTCTGTGGATCGGAGAATTCTCCATGCGACTTGGGATTTTCGGTGGAGCGTTCGACCCGATCCATTACGGCCATCTGCTTCTCGCCGAGCAGTGCCGCGAGCAATGCCAGCTCGATGAAGTCTGGTTCGTGCCGACGAAGATTCCACCGCACAAGATAGCCGGTTCGCTGTCCCCTGATGCGGACCGCATCGAGATGTTAAAGCTGGCGACGGCTGGTCGCCCTGAATTTGTTGTCTCAGAAATTGAACTCCGACGGGAAGACATTTCGTGGACGGTCGATACGCTGCGGCAACTGCACCGCGAGCGTCCTCAGGACGAACTGTTCCTGCTGATCGGAGCGGATTCTCTGGAAGACTTTCCAACCTGGAGGGAACCGGATGCTATCGCCGAGTTATCCACAGTCGTTGCCGTTAACCGCGGCGAAAAATCGCTCGACGAGCTGACGGCTCACTTGGAACACCAACTCGCCAGTAAGGTTCGGCTAGTGACGATGCCCGGAATATCCATCTCGGCGACCGACCTGAGACACCGCGTTTCCGAAGGTCGGTCAATCCGGTATTACGTTCCGCGAGCCGTCGAGCAATACGTCCTGGGAAGAGACTTGTATCTCTCCGCAGACCTCTCCAGCGATGTTTGAAACTGCATTACCGTTGGATTCTTTCGCTCACGGCGTCATCCGTTCCCGAGTCGGCTTTGAGTGTCAAACGAGGCCAATCGCCTGATGATCTGAATCTCGATTCATCCGTAGTTGAGGCTCATTCAGAACTGGATCTCGAACGGCACAATCGGCACTATGTCTCCTGTTCTGCCACTCGGTGTCGAAAACGTTCGACCTGCTACGGAGTGTTGCTCATGCGAATCTGGCAATCATGGGATCGTCGACGGCGCGTTGTTGGTGGGATAATGGCTCTCATTTTAATGTGGGGAGCGACTCAGGGATTCGCGTGGCTGATCAGCCCGTCCGAGCAGGCACTCACCGCGGAAGGTCGCGAGTTGTTCGCTCATGAATGGACGCCGGACGATCCACTTTCGGGCGGAGGTGACGGTCTTGGCCCGGTGTTCAATGCGAATTCGTGCGTGGCCTGTCATTCGTCAGGAGCACTGGGTGGAGCTGGCCAGAACCAGCACAACGTGACCGCGTTCAACGTGCTGCCGAACCGGAATGATTCCAGCATGTACGGTGGAGTCGTTCACGCTAACGCGACCAGCAAGGAGTTGCTCGAATCACGCGAGCAGGTTCAACGGCTTTATCCGATTATCCCTGGCGGCGTGAAAGTTGTCGGAAACTGCCAGGTCCGATTCGAAGATTTCAATCCGGTTGAGTTTGAAGAAATCAACACGCCCGCACTCTTCGGTGTCGGCCTGATTGAAGAAATCTCCGACTGGACCATTCGTCGCAATGCCTGGGGGCAAAGTTTTTCAGCGCTGGGAAAAGAGTTTCAAGGCGACTTCGACGCAACAATGGGCAAGGTCCGAATTCTCCCCGGCGGGCGGATCGGTAAGTTCGGCTGGAAGGCTCAATTTGCAACGGTTGAGGAATTCGTCGCGACGGCCTGTGCCGTGGAAGTCGGCCTGTCGAATTCGTACCGGCAGCAGGATCGTCCTGGCGAATTCAAGTCGGACGAGGAGGCAGAGTACGACATGACAAGCCACCAGCTCGACAGTCTGACAACATTCTGTCTCACGCTTGAGCGTCCAGAATTCGTCCCGCCAATTGATCCGACTGGGCTGCGAGTCGTCCTTCGAGGCAACCAGGTCTTCTCAGAAATCGGCTGTGCCGAATGTCATACGCCGGACCTTGGCGGTGTCACCGGCCTTTACACCGACCTCTGTCTGCACAGTCTCTCGGACCCGGATCACAACGGTTATGTCCGTGAGACCGAAGTTCCGCTGCCATTCGGCGTGCCGGAACTCGACGAATGGAAAACGCCACCGCTGTGGGGAGTGGCAGATTCCGCTCCTTACATGCACGACGGATCAGCTCCAACACTCGAGGCTGCGATCCAGGCTCACGGTGGAGACGCTCGTCACATCCGCAAACGTTACCAGGAAGACATCAACCAGCAGGACCGCGAAGCGCTCCTCGCCTTCCTGAAAGCCCTGCGAGCCCCGTCTCCGAGCGAAGTTGCGGCACAGGCTGACGAAAAGTAATCACAGAGGACGGATAGTAAGAAACACACCGAGACTGGAAGAGAGTTCTGCTCTTGCTCAGCGAGCACTCCGCTGGCTCTACGTTGTACTTTTCAGCAAGCTTCAGAGTATCAGCGATTGCCGATCAGTCTTCGGACTCGGGCAGGTCGAGCTTGATGTGCAGGTCTCGAAGCTGAATCGCGTCGACTGCGCTCGGAGCTTCGGTCATCTGGTCGCCAGCCTTCTGAGTTTTCGGGAAGGCGATGACGTCTCGGATGTTGTCGTTCGCCAGGAACATCATCACCCAGCGGTCCAGTCCCAGTGCGATGCCGGCGTGCGGTGGGGCTCCATAACGCAGCGCGTTGAGCAGGAAACCAAATCGTTCTTCTGCTTCTTCTTCAGCGATACCAATGAAGTCAAAAACCTTCTGCTGCACCTTCGGATCGTGAATACGAACACTGCCGCTCGCGGCTTCGTAACCGTTGCAGACGAGGTCGTATGATTGAGCTCGCATCGCACCCGGATCAGTATCGAACAGGCCGAGGTCATCGATGTGTGGATAGCAGAACGGGTGATGCTCGGCCTTCCAACGGTCATTCTCTTCGTCGCGCGAATACAGCGGAAACTCCAGGACCCAGAGTACGTTCAGGTCCAGCGGGTCGTAGAGTTTCAGTTCCTTACCGAGGCGAATTCTCAGCGATGCCAGAGCCGCCGAAGTGACGTCGCACTTGTCTGCCACGAAGAACAGCAGGTCGCCGTCTTCGCCGCCAAGTTTCGCGATGATCGCCCGCTGGTCTTCTTCGGAAAAGAACTTGGCGATCGGTGAATCCAATGCACCTTCCTTCACGCGGAAGAAAGCCAGGCCTTTGGCCCCGTACTCGCCAACGAAGACCGTCAGCTCGTCGATATTGCGACGGCTGTACTTTTCAGCGGCCCCTTTGGCGTTGAGGCCTCGGACTCGTCCGCCGCCCTCGATTGTTTTCGTGAACACGCCGAATCCGCATCGACTGGCGATATCGCCGATATCGACCAGTTCCATGCCGAACCGCATATCCGGTTTATCATTGCCGAATCGCTCGACGGCCTCCCTGTGAGTCAATCGTGGCAACGGTAGTTTAAGCTCTGTGCCACGAATTTCTTTAACCATGCAGGCGAGAAGACCATCGATCGTGGTGAGGATGTCTTCCTGGTCGACGAACGACATTTCGACGTCGATCTGAGTGAATTCCGGCTGCCGATCCGCGCGCAGGTCTTCATCCCGAAAACAGCGAGCGATCTGGTAATAACGATCGAGACCACCAACCATCAGCAACTGCTTGTAGAGCTGCGGAGACTGCGGCAGTGCGTAGAACGATCCCGGATGCACTCGGCTGGGAACCAGGTAATCGCGAGCACCTTCCGGAGTGCTCTTGCCGAGCATCGGCGTTTCAATTTCCAGGAAGTTCAGCTTGTCGAAATAATCGCGTGTGGCTTTGCACAATTTGTGTCGCAGGATCAATGCTTCCTGCAACGCCGGCCGTCGCAGGTCGACGTATCGATATTTCAGCCGGAGATCTTCATTGGGGATGTTCTCACCGGTTGGTTCAAACGGTGGCGTTTTGCTCTTGTTGAGCAGCGTCAGCTTGACGGCTCGAATCTCGATCTCGCCACTGGCAATCTTCGGATTGATGAGGTCCGGAGCCCGCAGCTTCAATAAGCCTTCGGCCTGGATGACGTCTTCGTTGCGCAGCGAGCCGGCCAGCGCGTGAGCTTCCAGACTTTCGGACGGATCGAAGACGATCTGGATCTTGCCGTAGCGGTCTCGCAGATCGATGAACAGCAGACTGCCGTGATCCCGGTAGCTGTCGACCCAGCCGCAAGCTGAAACAGATTGTCCGGCGTGATCTTTGGTCAACTCGCCGCAGGTATGTGAGCGAAGCACGATAGTGAACCCTTACTGTGAATTCTTCGACAAATTCTGCATGCGTGTTTGCAGACGGTGTTTTCAAGGGACGCTGTTTTGATCCGGCTGGAACGGAACCCAGCAACGATTCGGCTTTCGGAAAGCGACAGGTCAGGCATGAGCTGCCGGTGGAACGGCGATCGGGAATCACAATTCCGTAATCCAGAACGCGTCGCCACAGCGGAATTCGTCTCTCAAAACAGTGAGCCGCTCAGCGTAAAGCAGCCTGCCCCCGGACGGAAGGGGCACGAACTCATTTTCCCGGTCGACATCGCCTATGCCTTATCCAGTCTGTCAGGTTCTTCCAGTCTGACAGCTGCTGAGTGATTGCGGTTGCTGATTCCCCTGCGAACCCGCTGATCACCACGCGAGTCGGAATCGCTTTCGGTCATGCACGTAATGCGTCATCCTGTGCCGTTCCTGAGCACTTCGGAGCGTTTCCGTGTGATGTGGCCGATTCGCGAAGCCAGTGCAGAACTTTTCCGAGCAACACAATGATCTTTGTCCTCGATAACTACGACTCGTTTACTTACAACCTGGTTCAGCGACTTGGCGAAATTGACGCGTCGCTCGACATTCGCGTCGCGAGAAATGACCAGATCACTCTAGAGGAAATCGCCGCCCTCGCGCCGAACCGGATCATCATTTCGCCAGGGCCGTGCACACCGAACGAAGCCGGTCTATCGCGAGCGGTCATCGAGGAGTTCGGACCGCAGTTGCCAGTCCTGGGTGTCTGCCTGGGGCATCAGTGCATCGCCGAGGTGTACGGTGGGAAGGTCGTTCGCCATGAGCGATTGATGCACGGCAAAGTGTCACCGATCCTGCACGATGGTCGCGGAGTCTTTGCGGGGATTGAGTCTCCGTGCAAGGCGACCAGATATCACAGTCTGATCGCTCCTGAAGAATCGCTGCCCGAATGCCTGGAAGTCACTGCGTGGGCCGAGTGGGACGGACACCCGCGCGAGATCATGGGTCTGAGACACCGGAAATACTGCGTCCACGGAGTACAGTTTCACCCGGAAAGCTATCTGACCGCCGAGCAGGGCATTCAGATGCTGCGGAACTTTCTGGCGTTTTGAGCGGAAGCCGGTCGAGCAATCGTGCGAGTGTCACAGGCGTGTCAGTCGAGCTTCCCGCTGACGTGACCGATCGACGGAAACCCGTGTTGATCGCGATGGTAGGTCGAGTCGTAAAACTGCGTGCTCTTGAACCATTCCAGTCGCCCGTCGAGTGACTTATCGCGAACCTGCTGCTGTAGCGCAACCATTTCGTCTTCAGTCATCTGCTGAAAGTTACGAGCAATGTCCAGATCCTGCTTCAGATCTTCCGGCGACTGAATTCCGGAAACCAGCGTGCTGATTGGCAGCGACATCGCGTAGGCTCGACACTGGTAAGGCGTGAGACCGGCTTCGGTGATGAGCTGGCCCTCCCCGCCAAGACTCTTCATACCGATGCAACCAATGCCTCGTTCGTTAAGGATCGGCAGGATTTCGTTCTGGAAACTTCGGTAGTGCGCGTCGACAACGTTAGTCGGCATCTGGACGGTGTCCCACTCAAAGTCCTGGCTCAGCATCTTCTTGAAGATGTCGGGATGCTTGTGCCCGGTAAACCCAATCAACTTAACCTTGCCGGCCTTGCGAGCAGCCTCAGCTGCTGCTAGGGCGCCATCGACAGCGCAGATCCAGTCAGGATCGTTGTCATAGATGACTTCGTGAAACTGCCATACATCGATCACGTCGGTTTTGAGTCTCTGCAGGCTGGTGTCCAGTTGCTCTGCGGCAGTCTTGCGATCGCGGGCGCAGACCTTCGTCATGAGCGTCACTTTCTCTCGACGACCGCCTGCCAGTGCGATGCCCATGCGGCGTTCTGACTCGCCGCCGTGATATTCCCACGCGTTGTCAAAGAACGAAATCCCGGTGTCGACTGCTTCATGAACAAGCCGGACAGAGTCGGACTCTGTCAAATGCTTGCGACAGAAATGTCCCCCTCCGAAGCCGACGATCGAGACCTTCATATCGCTTCGGCCCAGAGGCCTGACAGGGATACCTTGAGCGTTGCGTTCAATGGAGACTGACAATTCTGTTCCTTCCGTCCTTCATTCATTCAGTTGCACATTGACTTCCGACACGCGGCGAGATCGCCAGCGGAAACGTACGCGGTACCCGCTCCTTTGCTCAAGCAGACCAGCCACGTT
>JAQBWV010000039.1 GCA_027624335.1 Planctomycetota bacterium | reverse complement strand
TGCTTATTGAGAGCTACGCCCAGGTTGTAGTGTGTCTCGGCAGAATTCGAATTGATTTCCAGAGCCCGCTGGTAGCTGGTCACCGCCTCGTTCAATCTGCCGACTGCGCGATAAACCATTCCAAGGTTAGTAAGAAACACTGGATTATCAGGTATTAAGGCAACGGCACGACGGATGTTGTCCAGTGCCGCTTCATGATTGCCGGATTGATGCCAAACGAGCCCCAGAAGATTCAGTGCATCGGGATGTTGTGGATTGACACGGAGAATCTCCTCGTACGCTTGCTCGGCATACCGTAGACGACCGGCTTGGTGGTGATCCACGGCGATATTGAGTGCTTCCAGAATAGTTGCCATGGTCTTATCTCTCTCCCCGTTACTTTGCGTGCCAGCGGCGGATCCGGGCGATGTCTTCTGGTGCGAGTTCCGCACTGCCGCAATCGCCTGGTGTCATCGTCATGATCGTGACGTGACAGCCGTTCTGCTTCAGCAGAGCGAGTACTCCTGCGCATTGAAACTCAACATCGTCAGGGTGAGCGTGAATCGCAAGGATCCGTGTTTGACCAGTCATCGGGGCTGTTTCCTGTTACCAGTTCGCAGCTGATAAATGCAACGCGATGTTCACGTTTCGCAGAACGACGTGGGCCTGCACCAATTGCCGATCAATTTGCAGAAAACAACACCGACTCGCAATGCAACGCGATACAGGAACTCTATTCCAGCACGCACGCGTCGCGTTGCTCGTCCGCTCGGGAGAGGCTGACAATGATGCCCAGCGCGACGACGCTTAGCACCAGACTCGACCCGCCGTAACTGACCAGTGGGTGAGGGATGCCCGTTGTCGGCACAAGGGCGGTCACGACGGCGGTGTTCAACAGTGCCTGCCCGACGAGCTGTGTCAACAAAGTCATGGCTACAATCGAGGCGAAGCAGTTGGGACGAAATTCCCGAAACAGTCTCATGCCCGACCAGAAGACACCGCACCATAGAATGGCAAGGCCAGCCGTTCCGGCGAATCCGAGTTCTTCTCCGACGACAGCGAATACGAAGTCGGTGTTGGACTCAGGCAGGAAGCTTAGTTTCTGCGAGCCGCGTCCGAGGCCAACGCCCCACAGGCCGCCGGCTCCGAGCGCGATCAAAGATTGCTTCAACTGCCAGGCATCGCTGTTGCGGAAGTCCGTCCACACGGAAACGAAATCCGTGATACGACGCATGCGGTAGCTGGTCACTGTGATGAGAAACACGGCTGCCGACCCTGCGGCTCCGATGCTGACCGTGAAGTTTCGAATCGGCCAGCCTCCGAAGAACAAGACCAACCCGGCGGAGCCGATCAGAAACGCCGACGTCCCCAGGTCCGGTTCCAGCATGACGAGCCCGGCGGTCAGCACAGTCGGAACGATGAACGGCACCGTTCCGAAGAACCAGTGGCCAAGACGTTCGCGGCCAAGCAGAATTCCTCGCGCCAGAAACAGCGGAAGCGTTACCTTGGCCAGTTCTGAGGGCTGCATGGAGAAACCAGCAAACCGCAGCCAGCGCTGGGCACCGTTGACTTGCGTGCCGAAGCCAGGAATCAAAACGGCGATCAGCAACAACAACGTTGCCGAAAACAGCCAGGGAGCTGCGTGAAACCAGAACCTCGCCGGCATCGCTCCAGCAACGCTCGCCGCGACGACTGCGATGGCAAGAAAGGTCAGGTGCCTGGTGAGGTAGACGCGTTCAAATTCTGTCGGCCACGAAGTGATGCTGGCGCTATGAACCATCAACACTCCAAACCCCACCAGCACACAGGCCAGTGAAAGGAAGAAGTGTCGGTTATCCTGATTCTTCCGAAGAGTGGAATCTTTCATGGAGTCAATCGCTGCGCACTTCGAGACAGTTGTCACCACTCATCGTCCAACCGGGTAGCAGAGCCTGAAGGAATCGAATATCGCTACGAATGTGAGGCTTCGATCAGGAGGTCGATCGAACGGCGGGAACTGACTCGATTGGTCGATCAGTGACTCGCCGGTACGATATCCACCCCGCGATGACTGGAACCGAATACTCGGGCAGACTCATCTTCGTCCGTGTCTTCGTATGTATTCCGTGGTTGCCTCTTTCATCCACAACACGGCACAACGCGAGTTCACTCATGCGATTCGTCATCCGCCTCCTGTCGATTTTCGCTCTTCCCTTGCTGGGGCACTGCCCGCACGCCTTCGCCGCCGAGCCCGTCGACTTTACCAGGCAGATCAAGCCGATTCTGCAACGCTACTGTGTCAGTTGTCACGGCGCGGAAATGGTCGAGTCTGGTTTGCGTGTCGACTTTGGAAGTCTCGTGCTGCAGGGTGGTGATCGCGGTGCGACGCTCGTTGCGGGTGATGCGGAAAAGAGCCTGCTGTACCAGGTGCTGGTCGGCAAAGGTCCCGTTCCTCAGATGCCGTTTGAATTGCCGAAACTATCAGCTGATCAGATCGCTCTTGTGAAGGTATGGATCGAACAGGGAGCGAAGGCAGCGATTGACGACAAACCGACAGCGGATGGACGACCGCGCAGCGATCACTGGGCGTTTCAGACGATCGTTCGCCCGGAGATCCCGGCTGTCGAAAACAGTGACTGGCAGCGGAACGAAATCGATGCGTTTGTACTCGCCAGACTGCAACAGGAAGGGCTGCAACCCTCGCCCGAAGCGGATCGCTCGACGCTGATTCGGAGGCTGTGTCTGGACCTGCTGGGGGTCCTGCCAACTCCGGAAGAGACTCACCGGTTTATTAATGATGATCAGCCGTTTGCTTACGAACGGCTGGTCGACCGACTGCTGGTTTCGCCTCGCTTCGGAGAACGCTGGGGTCGGCACTGGCTCGACATTGCTCGGTACGCGGATTCGAACGGCTTCACGATTGATGGAGCTCGATCGATCTGGCCGTACCGGGACTGGGTGATCAAGGCGACCAATGATGACATGCCGTTTGATCAGTTTGTGATCCAGCAACTGGCGGGTGATCTGCTACCCAAATCGAACAGAGATCAGGTCGTGGCGACCGGATTTCACCGCAATACGCTGATCAACCAGGAGGGCGGTACGGATCAGGAACAATTCCGCGTCGAAGCCATCGTCGACCGTGTGAGCACGACAGGCTCAGCGTTCCTCGGGTTAACGGTCGGCTGTGCTCAGTGCCACGTGCACAAGTACGACCCGATCACACAACGCGACTTTTACCAGTTGTTTGCGATCTTCAATAACTGTGATGAGCCCAACATTCCTCTTCCCTCCGAATCTCAGGCGGCGGAGCAGGCTCGCGTGAAAACTGGACTGGTCGCGATATCGAAACAATTGAAAGAGCACGACGCCATGCGTGCCAGTGGGCAACCTGACTGGGAAACTCAACAGGCCGCAGTGCCAGTTTCCAGATGGGAGTTTCTTAAGCCCGTGGATGCGGTCTCGGAAGCGGGAGCGACGCTGAACAACGTCGACGAGTACACGCTGCTCGTCGGAGGCAACGGCAACATCCCGGCGACCGACGTCTACGTGATCACCACGGAAATCCCCGCGGGAAGGTTTACCGCTTTCCGCCTCGAAACGTTGACCGGTCCACTGATGCCGATGAAAGGCCCAGGCTGGGCTGACAATGGAAACTTTGTGTTGAACGAATTTGAAGTCACGACTCAGCCACGTGGCGGCGATGGTGGAACTGACGGCTCGTCAGGAACGAAACTTGAATTCGCAACGGTGTCGACGGACTGGCAACAGGAAGGCTATCCCGCCGAACACGCGATCGACGGCAACATGAAAACGGGATGGGCCGTCGACGGAACGACGAAGAGTTCCCCCAACGTCAGTCGCGAAGCGGTATTTGTGCTGAAGCAGCCGATCGAAAGCGCCGCGCCGCTCAAGGTCACGATAAAACTGCATCAGCAGCACAACATTCCGAAGTATTTGATCGGGACGTTTCGGTTGTCAGTGACATCGGCTCTTCCAGAGCACACATCGATCCCCGCCTCGATCCGCAAGATCCTGCAGGTTGAAAGGGACAAACGCGATGAGGGCCAGCAGGAACTGATCGAGGCGGCGTATGGCAGAAGCGATTCAAGTCGCAAGCCGCTGGAAGCTCAGCAGGCAAAACTCAAGGGCGAGGAAAGTGAACTGAAAGCCGCCGTTCCCACGACGATGGTCCTCAGCGAGCGTGCGAAGAATCCGCGTGAGACGCATATCCACATTCGCGGCAACTTCCTGGAGAAAGGGGCGCTTGTGCAGCCGAACGTTCCGTCGATTCTCCCGCCCATTGAATCGGCTGAAACTCCCGTCAATCGACTGGATTTTGCTCAGTGGCTGTTTCGGCCCGAGCATCCACTGACTTCGCGGGTCTCGGTCAATCGCATTTGGCAGCGATTTTTCGGGATCGGTCTGGTCGCGACGGACGATGACTTCGGCACGCAGGGTGAACGGCCGTCGCACCCGGAACTTCTTGATCGACTCGCCAGCGAGTTCATGCGACTTGAGTGGAGCCAAAAGAAACTGTTGCGTCTGATTGTGACATCCGCGACGTATCGTCAGTCGTCGAGAGTCACTCCCGACCTGCTTAAACGGGACCCTCGGAATCGCCTGCTGGCTCGTCAAAGCCGCATTCGACTGGAAGCGGAAGGCGTGCGTGACGTCGCGCTGTCCGCCTGTGGATTGCTCTCTCAGAAGATGCTTGGGCCCGGTGTTTACCCGCCGCAACCTAAAGGCATTTATGTAGTGACTCAGGTTTCCAAGCAATGGCCCGAGAGCAAAGGTGAAGATCGCTATCGGCGAGGTCTCTATACCTGGTTCTGGCGATCGAGTCCGTATCCGATGCTCCCCACGTTCGACGCTCCGGACGCGAACAGTGCGTGTACTCGTCGAAACCGATCCAATACCCCGCTGCAGGCGTTGACACTGGCCAACGACGGGGCCTTTCTGGAGTTCGCACAGGCACTGTCCGACCGAATCATCCGCGACGCCTCTGAATACGACGACGCGAGGATCAAGCTGGCATTTGACGCCGTGCTTGCGCGACCGCCGAGCGATTTCGAAAATTCGCGACTGCTTGAATTCGTCACGTCGCAGCGAAAGCATTTTGAATCGAATCCCGAAGATGCAAAGAGTGCGGCCTCTCCCACTCGTCCGGCGAAGACTGCGGAAGCTGT
Organism: Planctomycetota bacterium; assembly: GCA_027624335.1. Classification (GTDB taxonomy): domain Bacteria; phylum Planctomycetota; class Planctomycetia; order Planctomycetales; family Planctomycetaceae; genus JABMPE01. Next base: position 31,903 of record JAQBWV010000039.1, on the reverse strand, counting down.
TTCTGCGACATGGACGGCGGTCGCCAGAGTCATTCTGAATCTCGACGAATTCATCACGCGCGAATGAGGCCACTATGAAGATCGCTCGCATCGACGTCATCCCTCTGATCGGCGGAACCGTCGACGGAGGCTGGCCACAAGGGCACGAACCGCAGGAAAATCTGCACACGCTCATCGAGGTACACACCGACGAAGGTATCTCCGGCGTCGGTAGCTGCTTTACATCCGGAAAACTGATTGAAGGGGCCGTCGAGTTGCTGTGGCCGCTGTTGAAAGGTCAATCCGGTGTCGAGCCGGAACGAGTCAGCGAGAATCTGCGACAGTCGTCCTTCTGGCAAGGCCGCGGAGGATCGGTCGAGCATGCGATTTCGGGAATCGACATCGCCTTGTGGGACATCATGGGCAAGGCCTGCGGACAACCGGTTTCAAGACTGCTCGGCGGCAACTACCGCAGCCGGATTCGACCGTACGGTTCAATGCTGTTCGACGAGCCCGCCGCGCTGCGAACGTCGCTGGAAGAACCCGTCAGTCGGGGCTTCCGATCAATCAAACTTGGCTGGCGTCCGTTTGGCCGTCGCGATCGCAAATTCGATGAACTACTGGTACGAACGGCGCGCGACACCGTCGGCGACAAGGTCGAGCTGATGGTGGACGCTGGCGGCAGCGAGCAGTTCTGGCCGCATGGATTGAACTGGGCGAGAGAGACGGCTCGCATGCTGGCGGACTATGACGTCGTCTGGTTCGAGGAGCCGCTGCCTCCGGACGATCTGGAAGGTTACATCGAGCTAACCCGCCAGTCGCCTGTGCCGATTGCCGGCGGCGAAGTGCTGACTCGGCGGCAGTCCTTTCAGCCGTGGATCGAGCGTCGAGCGATCGATATCATCCAGCCCGACGTGACCAAGAATGGCGGACTCAGTGAGTCGAGACGCATTGCCTGGTCGGCCTTTGATCACAACATTCAGATGGTTTCACATGGCTGGAACACAGCGATCGGTCTGGCGGCTGACCTGCAACTCGCAGCGGCCATCCCGGTGGCACGTTATGTCGAGTATCTGACGCCGTGCGTGTATCTTGAGGAGCTGACGGTCGAGCCGTTCGTACTGGACGACGACGGCAGCCTGGAGATTCCGGATCGTCCGGGACTGGGTGTCGAGCTGGACCGAGACCGTTTGAAACACTTTACCCGTTGAACCAGAACTCGGTCCCGACGGGACATGGAACTCGCTGGATGGAATTGCTGAGAGGCTTTGATTCACTGGACCCATTCCGCGGCGGATTCCTGTCGATCGGAAACTTCGACGGCGTCCATCGCGGCCATCAGCAGATGCTGGCCTGTCTGGTTCGACACGCTCAAGAACATAACGTGCCAGCATGCGTGTTCACGTTTGAACCGCACCCGATTCAACTGCTGCGTCCCGAGCATTGTCCGCCGGCGCTGACGTCACTTGACCAGAAGGCCGAGTTGATCGAAGCATGCGGCGTCGATTGTATGGTCGTTTATCAGACGGACCTGCGACTGCTGAACCTGTCGGCTGAGGACTTCTTTCAGTCGGTGGTGCTGGGTGAGTTCGACGCGATCGGCATGGTCGAAGGTCCGAACTTCTTCTTCGGTCGAAATCGATCAGGCACTGTCGAACACCTGGCTGATTTCTGCAGAGCGACCGCCATCGAACTGGACACCGTTCCGCCCGTCTTCGTCGGCACGCAGATGGTTTCGTCGAGCGTGATTCGGAATCTGTTACTGGACGGCGAAGTCGAAGAGGCCAGCGATCTGCTCGGACATCGATACCGAATTGTCGGACGGGTTTCGAAAGGAGCCGAACGAGGCCGCACGATCGGTTTTCCAACAGCCAACGTCACTCATCTGGTGACGGTACTGCCAGCGGACGGCGTGTACGCGGGAGTCGTCTGGCATCAGGCGAAATCCTGGCCAGCTGCCATCAATCTTGGACCGAACCCGACATTCGGTGAGCGGCGACGGAAGCTCGAAGCTCACCTGATCGGCTTCGCAGGTGATCTGTACGATGAACCGCTGCAGGTCGAGTTTGTCTCTCGGATCCGGGACACGGTCGAATTTCCGGATGTATCCGCTCTGAAGACACAACTGCAGCTGGACGTCCAGCAGGCTCTGGCAGTCGTCACACGAAGCTCAAATCGTTAGCCTTTCACACTCAAAAAAAGTAGCAGGGTTCGGTACCACTCGCTTCAGTATTCTCACAACGTTTCCGCGCAGAGCCACGCGACGATCAGCTTCAGCAACATTTATTCGTCTGAAAGACTTTGATGTCCATTGACTGGTCGCCTCTGATTGAGATTGTGAATTCGCACGAACGCTTCGTGATTTCCAGCCACGTTCGTCCCGATGCTGACGCAATCGGCTCAGAACTTGGACTCGCCTGCGCCCTGGAGTCGCTCGGAAAGAACGTTCGCATCGTCAATCCGTCCGAAGGCTCGGCGAACATCGCATTTCTCGATCCCGAACATCGAGCCATGAAACTCGGTGCTGGCATTACCGCAGACGAAGCTCGTGACACCGACGTTCACATTGTCGTCGACACGAGCGCCTGGGTTCAGCTTCAGGACGTCGGTTCGGTTCTGAAGACAACCAAAGCAAAACGTACTGTCGTGATTGACCATCACGTCAGCTCGGACGACCTGGGCGCTCTGGAGTTCAAAGAGACCACCGCGGCAGCGACCGGCGAGTTGATCTACGAACTCGCTCAAGCTCTGGGAGCAACTCTGGACGAACAAGCTGCCAATGCGCTCTATTGTGCCATCGCCACGGACACTGGCTGGTTTCGTTTTCCGTCGACAACCAGCCGAACCATGCGAATTGCTGGCGAGTTAATTGACCTCGGTGCAAAACCGCATGTACTTTATCAATTGCTTTATGAGCAACACTCGGTCGCCCGGATGCTGCTTGTCGGGCGAGTGTTGAGCCGCTTGAAAGTCGAAGGTGAAGGGCGGTTGGCATGGCTGTCAGTCGTTCAACAGGATTTCAAAGAGACCGGTGCCGCTCCGGCGGATACAGAAGAACTGGTCAATCAGTGTTTACGGGTTGCTGGAGTTAAGGCAGCGTTTATTGCCATCGAGCAGCCCAATCAAACGGTCAAAGTCAGCTTTCGAAGCCGACTGAATACAGACGTCGCCGCCGTCGCCGAATTATTCGGCGGAGGAGGTCACAAACAAGCCGCTGGAGCTGTCCTGCCTGCCCCTCTGGCAGACGCTTTGGCAAAAGTCCTTCCACCGATGCTTCAGGTTGTTGCTTCCGAGTGACTCCTGCGGCAATCCTGCCGTTGCGGTTGCCCTGCGGGGTTCCTGCTCAATTACCACATTCAGTCAGCCTTCATTGAGCGGTATGCACCGGCAACATGTCGTGTGGTGCCCTCAACGGATTTTCAAACGTACCTGTTCTAGTGATCGGTGCCGCAGTCACACCCAATTCACCAAGGTCCTGGCATGAGCGAAAACAAACAAACATCTTCAGCTCCAGACGACACTCCTCCGTCGAAATCTGTTGATCAGAGTGAGGCTCCAGAGTCAGGATCGGCTGAGGCTTCGAATTCGGGAAAACCCCGCAGAAACTTTGTGGTCGAGTTCCTGGCAGTCGCCATTGGCGGACTCGTCGGGCTTGTGCCGACGGCCATCGGTGGGCTGTTTCTTCTGGATCCACTGCTCCGCAAAGGAACGCATCCAGCCGGAGGAGAAGCAGAAGGTGAAGAGGGAAATCCCGTCGTCAAAGAAAACGGGTTCCTCAGGCTGACGCTTGGAATCGACGGGCTACCGGCAGACGGCACTCCCGTTCGCTACACCGTTCATGACGACATCGTCAATGTCTGGAACAAGTTTCCCAATCAGCCAGTCGGAGCGGTCTGGCTGAGAAGAATTCAGGATCAGGTACTCGCATTCAGCACGGTGTGCCCGCATCTGGGGTGTGATGTCGAGCATCGTTCCGGCGAGGGGGATTTCTACTGCCCCTGCCACACCAGCGCGTTCAACCTGGACGGCGCACCACTCAACAAGATTCCGCCAAGAGCAATGGACGCTCTGGAAGCAGAAGTCAGAGACGGTCGCATCTGGCTGAAGTATGAACAATTCCGTGGAGCAACCAGCGAAAAGGTGCTCGTATGATTCGCTCACTCCTCATGTGGCTTGACAACAGAACCGGCTGCAACGACCTGCTTCACGAGGCGCTCTACGAACGAGTTCCTGGTGGAGCTCGCTGGCGCTACGTCTGGGGCAGCACGCTGGTCTTCACGTTCGTCCTGCAGATGATCACCGGGATCTTTCTGTGGATGGCATACAGCCCCAGCACTCAGACCGCCTGGGAGAGTGTCTATTACATTCAGGAAGTCATGTTCCTCGGAAAGATCGTCCGAGGCATGCACCACTTCGCCGCGCAGGCGATGATCATCCTGCTGGCCATCCACCTGATCCAGGTGATTATCGATGGTGCGTACAAGGCACCGCGTGAGCTCAACTTCTGGCTCGGGCTGGTTCTGCTGAAAATTATCCTGGGCCTCAGCCTGACCGGTTACCTGCTGCCGTGGGACCAGAAAGGTTATTACGCCACTCAGGTTTCAACCAAGATCATGGGGGCGACGCCGGTCATCGGTGCTCAGCTGCAGGAGGTCGTCCAGGGTGGAGCACAGTACAACCACCACACACTGACCCGTTTCTTCGCAATGCACGCAGGTATTCTGCCAGGGCTGTTGATTGGCTTCCTCGCCCTGCATCTCTACGTGTTTCGACGCCACGGCCTGACCGTTCACGATCCGAAGTACAAGCCGGATACAACGTTCTGGCCTGACCAGGTTCTGAAGGACTCCGTCGCGTGCCTGGGTATTCTTGCCGTCGTTCTGCTCTTCGCGATATTCAAAGGAGCCGAACTCAGCCCACCGGCCGACGCGGCCAAGGCTTACGCCGCGGCTCGTCCCGAATGGTATTTCCTCTTCCTGTTCCGCTTCCTGAAGTTTGAAACGGTTGAACATCTCGGCCTGGCATTTGGAGCGATTTATGTTCCGGGAGCACTGATGGGCGTCCTGTTCATGATGCCGCTGACAGCGAAATTGAAAGCCGGACATCGCTTTAACGTTGCCTTCACCTGGCTGGTGACGTTCGGCATCGTTGTGCTGACAACCATGGCGTTCTACGAGGACGGCAACAACAAAGACCATCAGGCCGCCATCGCCGAAGCAGAACGCGATGGACACCGAATCAAAGAACTGGCCAGCCGGCCATCGATGATCCCGGTCGAGGGAGCGGTCTCGCTGCTCCGCCAGGATCCATTTACGCAGGGACCTGTTCTGTTTGCCAAGCAGTGCGCGAGCTGCCACCGGTACAACGGCCACAACGGACGAGGTCTTGTCCTGCGCGAAAAGGGTGACAACGGTGAGCAAGTCGTTATGCAGCCTGTTGCGACGGACCTGGGCAACTTCGGAAGTCGCGACTGGATGACCGCGATCGTCACCAGTTACGGGAATCATTTTGCGCCGTTGAAGAACGCTCTGTGGTATCAGAATCTCGGAGAGGACGATCTTAACCTCGACGAATCCGAAATGTCCGATGCCTCTGAGGGGTACGCCGAAGCGTTCAAGGACAGCGAAAACGCGGACGACTTGAAGGCTCTTGTCGAAGCTCTGGTTGCCCTGCGTAACTGGCGAGGTGACAAAGACTCGATCAATGCAGAACTTGTCGCCCGAGGCAAGCAGATTCTTGATGGCGAACCACTTGCCAATGGAGCTGAGATTGCTTCCTGCACCGACTGTCACGACACCCTCGGCTCCGACTTTGAACTCACCAGTGAGGGTTCAGGGTATCCTGATCTGGCGGAGTACGGATCGGCGAAATGGCTGAAGGCATTCATTCGTGATCCTGGCTCAGCCCAGTTCTACGGAGTGAAGAACCACATGCCAGCCTACGCAGAGAAGATGACTGAGGAAGAACTGGATCTGCTCGTCCGCTGGATGACCGGCGATTACTTCGAGACACACGTCGAGGATTACACTTCCCGGTTTGCCGAGGTCTACGGCGCGGGGCGACAACCGACAGTTGAACAACCCGCTGCCGAATAAAACTTGTAGGGTGCGTGAGCAAAGCGGAACGCACCAGTTCCCAGTAACAGACTGCACCAACGGTGCGTTTCACTTTGCTCACGCACCGTACAAATCTCATAGACACTGGCGGAGCCAGTGGCACACTACATTCGGGATGATCAGAACTCGACAGGCAGTGTGCCGTCATTGCGGCTTACCAGGCTCTGGTAGACCTGCAGATCGATGTTCTCGCTGAGAAATCGGACGGAACCATCACCCAGAGTGAAATGAGATCCTCCTGTGTGTCGGCTTCCGAATCCGCCAACAACAGTTGGGTCGATCATGGATTTTGGGACTTCTGTGCGGTTTCCACTTCGAAAGTCGCGAGTCGACGGCAGTTGATTCGGCTTCGAACCTGCGTTTCTCAGCGAGCTTCTGGTGCCGGAAAGCCAGTTGAGATCAGCACCCGTGCGAATCTTCTCGCCGAAAAACAACGTGTTGGTGCTGCCGTCGGGGATGTCGCGGTATCGTACGCGACTGTTCAGGAAGAAGACTCCGTCGTTGTCTTCGGCGATCTGTGTTTCGACGCTGTTGTGACAGCCCGCGAAACTGACACCGTTGTTGTCTCCCCAGTCACTTGAGCACTCGAAGACGGACATCGTCGAGCTCGTCACGACCTCTTCCTGCTCGTAAGCGCCTTTCGAAAAATCGATCCGCTCAAACAGTGGCGATTGGTCGAGGTACGGCAGCAACTGCACGGTCCAACCCATGTGGTAGCCTTCCGGAGCGGATGTGAGAGGTCCATCCGGATTGATGCAGCCTGGAGGAATCACACCGTGAGCCATCTCGTAGTTCAACGTCGCCAGCGAGATTTGTGCAAGGTTGTTTTTGCACTGGGATCTCCGAGCGGCCTCGCGAGCCTGCTGCACTGCCGGAAGCAGCAGCGCGACGAGGATCGCAATGATCGCAATCACGACGAGAAGTTCAACCAGCGTGAACCCGCGACGGGTTGCGTCGGAACGCGGGGAAATGTGCTTTGAAAGTCTTCGCATGAAATTGCTCCGGGCCATGATCGAGGCTCAGGCGGTGCCTGGCCGAGTGTTTGTGTGGGATGTTTGCACGTCGGAGTCGGACAGTGACTGCGTCAGGCAGAGACTGACCTACAGGGAAACTGAAATTGTTCGGGACACCATGGCTCGAATGGCTTCGTCAGGTGGATATAGCAATGTGATCGCGACGCGCCGTTCTTTTGTCTCTTCTTTTGCGGCCTCGACAGAGATTGTGGCGACAGCCCCAAAGGGCTGCCCCAGCGACTCCGCAGGGATACGCCATTCTTCGCCTTTGTACGCGGCATCGGATCGAATTTGAGTGGCGGCACGAGCGACAGCCGATTGAAACAGCCATTCGGACTGAACTCGCAGTTCGTTGCTTCGCACCAGACTCCGCTGCATCAGCATGACTCGAGTCATCGCTGCCACGGTCAGGGACAGCAACAACAGACTCACCATGAAGACAACGAGGACTGTGCCACGTCGACAGTTTGAAAATCGCAGTCGGGCTTGTCCCTGGACTGAGCGACCTGAAACGGACGCGGTTTCGTACGTACTTCTCATGGTTGGCCCCCCGACAGATTGCCAGGGCGAAGAAACCGATGATCGAGCCCAGACGTTGCTATGACGACGTTCGCTGCTGACGTTCCACCATTCGGCGTCAGTGGCGGCGTCACTTCCACCGCGGCGATGGTCGTACCGGTTGCAGACTTCTCCACGGAAAACCGAATCGTCGAGTCCTCAAACGAATATTGCTCGCCGGGAAGTGAGCCAGGATCTGCTTCTGAATCAAGATTCCGCAACACGCGCTTGACGTCGTCACCATCGATGAGCCAGATGATGCTGGACTCGGAATCCGTCAGCGTCAGCCGGCTGCCATCGTCTGATTGCTCGACGGAACTCGCGACGTGCAGGTCTCGACAAAAGTCACGCTGCAGTCGCAGCCACGTTGAAGTCTCGAACGTTCGCTCAACCATCAACATTTCCTGCCGGTACATCCGGAAGAGAGCCGTTGACACCAGCGTCATCAGGACGGACATGATCGTGATCGTAATGACCATCTGAGCCAGCCCGATGCCGCGTCTTGATTTTCTGGCATGGTGAGTCTGGATCCAGATCGCACTGCTGGGCAAGCCAGCAGTGGCACCCGACAAGGCGCTGCGTGTGTTCGAGCGTGGTTCAGTCAACCGTTTCATTCGGTTCCCCCTTTCGGTTCAAGCGGGAACCAGGCGGTCAGTCGTTTCGGCTCGACCGGTCTGCCGGCGGCGTTCGTCCAGGAGATTGCCAGCGAGAGTCGCTGCATCTGCTGTTCACCCGGAGTCAGCGACGCGGTCAACTCGGCGTCCGGCAGCAATGTCCGAGTCGATTCTGAAACGGCAAGCGACTGCAGGTATTCGTCGTTTAAGTCAGACGAGGGTATCGCCGAGAGTCTTTCCATCTTCGAAGACAGTTCCTGCATGGCTGCGAGGTGTCGCTCGTTCGTTCTCTTTGAAATCTGAATCCAGTGGAGCATTGGACCCATGATGCTGAAAAAGACGCTGAGGATGATCGCTCCAATAACGAGTTCCAGCACCGATGTTCCTGATCGTCGGGTCGGTTGTCGTGACGCTGCAAGCTGCGGCGAATTCTGAATTAATCGCGAATGACGCACGGAAAGCCTCACACCATCAGGACAGATCGTTTACAAGTTTGACCAACGGAAGAAACATGGCGAGACAAATCCAGCCAACGACCAGACTCACTGCCAGAACAGGTACAGGCCGGAACAGCTGACAGGTCGTGTCCACTCGAAACAGATATCGCTTTTCGCGAAGGTCAGCGATCTCTTGAAGCGCCCACGGGAGGTTTCCGTTCCGTTGTGCAGCCTCGATCAGCGCGAGATCCCGCCGCGAAATGAAACCTCGCTGCAGCAACCCTTTCCAGCAGTCTTCGCCGGCTTCGACCTCCACAGAAACTTGAGCAATCGCCTCGGCCACAGTTCGTCGGTGGTATGAATTGGCAATCGCCAGCAGGCTGTCAGGAAGTGTCTTCCCGAGTCTGATCATCCGACTCAAATGCCGCAGAATGGGTGAGGCGTCGTAACTTGGATACCACCGCCGGAACAGTCTGGCCCGAACGTTTCGCCAACCCGAGTGGTCAAATCGCAGAAGTGCCACGGCAAACACGACGGAAAATGGAGCCAACAGAACAATGATTGGCAGCCAGGTCTCGCAGGCACGGATGAAGCCTAGAGTCACCGCTGGCAGCTCGATCCCGAAGTCCGCGAATATCGCCTTGTACTTTGGAATGATGAAGTACATGAGGAAGCTCACTGGCAGCGCTGTTACCCAGAGATAGCAGCCAAGGTAGATAAGCAGCCCGGCGATCGATCCCGTTCGGAATTGTTCCTTCATCCACTTGAGCTGGGCCGTTGCGCACTCGTTAAGCACTTCGCTGAGTGTGCCTGTTTCGTCGCCGATCTGAATCGAAGCGATCACCCAGCAGGGGAGAAGACCTGGGATTTGACTCAGCGCCATTCCGAGTGGCTGTCCGGCACGCAGATAGGTCGCCAGTTGTCGCAACCGGATCGCGTAGGAACCTCGCCACGTTGCAGCGTGGTCTTCGACTTCCTGTGCCAGATCGTGTCGGTATTTGACACTCAACGCGAGCAGCCACAGGAACTGACCCTCGCGTGTTCGTCGTCGTTGCCAGAACAACGCCGGAATGAGTCCGAAGGCGAGAGCACCGAACAGAAAGAGCCAAAAGCTGATTGGTACTGAAGCGACAACCGCTCCGACAATGACCGTCGCCCAGCCAATCGTTTCAACGATTCCGGCGAAGCGATCGATACGACGCTGCGTCTCTCGACTCTCTTCATTGACCATGCCGCGTAGAGCCGATCTGATCTTGAAGATTGGGATCGTTGCCAGACCAAAAAGGATGCAAACCGAGAGGAACAGTCCAAACACGATCGCTGCTTCAGCCATCATTTTCCCGTCAGACATCACTGTTTCGACATACACAGCAAGTCCGAGCAGAGCCCATACGATTACGATTCCGTTCATCGCAATCAGCAGCGGCGTCAGCTGACGTGCCGAAGCTCGACAGTTCTGCAATGTTCGTCGCGCGACAATGTGCGTTACACGCCAACAGCAAAACCCAAACACCAGTAACGGCAATGGGCCCGCGGCAAGGAAGATGAGAACTTCGTCGAAACTCACAGAAGCAACTCCAACTTGAAATATTTCTGACCGGCTTCAGTAGAAGAGGAAACAAGGCATCGCAGACATCAGCTCAGATCGTTGAGCAGTTTGACTAATGGCAGGAACAGGCCGAGCACCGTCAGGGTGATCATGCATCCGGCAAGGATGACGGAAAACGGAGTGATCGCACCGACAAAACCTCGTCCGCTGATCTCGCTTTGAAGGGCAAAGACTTCACTGGAAACACGCAGCGATTCGATCAGAGTGACATCGTTGCTGCCCCAGCCTGGAATTCTCAGCAGCTCGTCCGGAATTTCGTGGATGACGCCGCGCAGGCTGGCGAACGACTCGCCGTTTTCGATGTGCCTTGCCGCCCGGCATGCTCCTTCGGAAAGGTTGGGATCGCGAACGGCTCCACCGACCAGTCGCAGTGCTTCATGCAGCGGCGTCCGAGCCTCGATCAGCAATGCCAGCAGCTGTGAAAACTCAGCCAGAGCCGACAGTTTGAATACTCGCCCGAGCAGTGGCACGCGATAAAGAACTCGCCGAACTCCAGCGGCTCCGAAAATCGACTTTGAAATCAGCCACGCAACCAGAATGACAACTGCGAAACCCAGCAGGTGCTGTGGCCAATCCCTGGCAGCGTTTTCTACAAGACTGCTAACGTTGATCAACATCTCTGTGATCGCAGGCAGTTCGACTTCGAATCCATAGAAGATGTCTTTGAAATCAGGAATCAGAAAGACGCAAAGTACTCCACTGACTGCCAAACCGACCGCCAGCAGAATCGCCGGGTAGACCAAGCTGATGATCAGCTTTGCGCGCATTCCGCTGCGCATGCGGCTGAACGTAATAAAATGCTGAATACACTCGGGCAAACGCCCGCTTCTTGTTCCAGCCGCAAAGACGGCGGCCAGCCACTCTGGCATATCTCTGGACTCGGATATCATGGCGTCTTCCAATGAATCGCCTCGATCCAGCTTGTCACTGAGCCGATCGAAGACACCACGCAGACGTCGTGATGGCACTTCTTCACTGAGAGTCCGCAGGCCCGCTGACAGCGGAATTCCTGCCGAAATCAGATTGCCAACCTGACCGAGGACCTCGACGTGTTCGTCGGTTGTCATGCTCGTGTGGCCCGATTGTTTGCGGGCCTGAGGACTACTTTGCTCTGCGGTCGCCAGCTCGATCGAAGCGACGACGATGCCTCGGGCGGCGAGCAGTTCTCGCGCGGCCACTTCGTCAGCGGCTTCAATGAAGCCCGACTCAGGCTCGCCGTACGGGTCAGCACTTTTGTATTGAAATTGTGGCATACCATTTTGCCGATGTGAAACTGAATGACGGAGATCGATTCCTGCTCGTTGAATCTCTGGGTATGAAAATCAAGAAGTAATTGATTCGCCCGTGCTTCCGGCACAAATCAAGTGAGTGGGTCGGCGAGTCGCTCGTACAACTCGCGAATTGGCGCGAACAGAATAACTCCATAAAGCAGTGTGACGCCGCCAGCGACGAACACGGTCAGGACAACAGGCAGAACGACTTTGAGCAGTTCCGCGCGTCGTGAAGCTCGTTTCTGATAAACGTCGGCTGCGAGTTTCAATGTTTCATTCAGCTTGCCGTGCTCCGCTCCGGCACGCAGCATCCAACGAAGAAACCTGGGAAGCCGTGTTGCTGCTTTCAGAGACGCTTCCAGAGACTCGCCTCCCTTTAACCGCTGAGCGATTGAAGTTGAATCGAGAATGATCTGTCGATTGCCGGTGGAATATCCCGCCAGGACCAACGCTTCGTGCAGCGGTGTTTCGTGCTCAACAAGCAGCGATAGCATTTGCAGAAACGTGGCGTGCTCGTAGTTCTTCACGACGCCAGGCATCCATGCAAATCGATGAAGTCGCTGCTCGACCAGTCGCCCCGCCGATGTCTCGCTGTTTCTGCGACCGGCAGAAACAAGTCCGACAAATCCCAGACAGACCAGCACCGGTATTCCTATCCCCCAGACTGGCATTGAAGAACGCAAGAAGATCAGCATCTCCACGGCTGGCCCAGGCTGCAGTCGAAGTCCGTCCCACGTGTCGAGAAACACTGGTAACAGGAATTGAGCAAACCCGATCAGCGCCAGCCAGACCATACCTAAAACGATCACCGGATAAATCAGGGCTGCCATGATCTGGCGATGCAGCTTCAATAACGAAAGTGCAACAACCGACAGAGCCTCGAGTGCTTCCGGTAACCGCCCGGCTCGCAGGCCTGCTTCAACAACAGCCCGATAGACTCCAGGCAGATGGTCGCCTTCTTCGTCAAGTGCTTCCTGTAGTGACAGTCCGGTTGAGATCCGGTCGGCCAGACGGTTCGAGAATCGACCCAGTCCTCCCGGGATTGAATCACCGTACTGACGCAGTCCAAGTTCCAGCGGGACGCCCGCTCGGATGAGCGCGCCGATCTCTTCGTTGAGCGCGAGCAACTCTTCGAGTCGAACTGCGGCAGAACCTGTGGCTGGTTGGTCGGACATGAATTCGTCTGCTGTTGCCTTGTCGAAATTAATTATCCGGAAAACCCAAAGACACGTCGTAATTCGGCAGGGCTTGTTTCGCCGCTGTTTGCTGCTTCAAGTCCCCGCTTCCAACGGGTTTTCATCCCAGCAGAAACGGCCAGCGACTCCAGCTCGTCCGAGTCGCTTTGCGACAGAATGGCCCGTCCAACTTCTGAAGATTCTGTGCGAAGAAATTCCGCCAGCAGCAGCCTGCCGTAGTACCCGGTGCCTCGACACTTTTCGCAACCGGTCGGAACTCGACAGGATGTCATGTCGAGTCCCAGCAACGATTCACTTTCTGATGATTCCCGTGAGCACTCACACAACTTTCGAACGAGTCGTTGAGCGACAATTCCCAGCAGTCCCGTTCGCAGAAGGTAAGGCTCAATACCCATATCTGATAAACGGCAGATGGCTCCCGTCGCACTCCCCGCGTGAAAGGTCGTTAACACAAGGTGACCGGTTAACGCCGCCTGAAAAACGGTCTCCGCCGCGACTCGATCGCGAATCTCGCCAACCAGGATGACTTCCGGATCCTGCCTCATCAGCGACTTCAGTCCTGTCTCGTAATCGAAGCCGACCGTCGGGTTGATTTGCGATTGTGCCACTCCGGGAATCACCGCTTCGATCGGGTCTTCCAGACTGACAAGACTCCGCTGAGATCCGAATTTGTCTGCCAATTCTCGAAGACAGGCATAAATCGTCGTGGTCTTCCCGCTGCCAGCAGGTCCACAGACGAGTGTCACCCCGCCGGATTCCATCAGAACGTCACCCAGTCCAGATCGAACGTCTGCAGGTAACCCGAGGCTTGCCAATCGCTGATATCGGCCTGAGCCGGCAAACAACCGAATTACAGCCTTCTCACCGAATAACGTCGGAAACGTGCTGACGCGCATCTCCACGTCGTCGTTCGTAGGACTTTGGATTCGTCCTTCCTGCGGCGTTTCATTACGGTAAGTCAGCAGCCCCGAAAGCACCTTCAGCCTCGCGACGACGTTGGTCGCGATATTGTTTGCGAGTTGCGTGACGGGATGCAGTACGCCGTCGATCCTCCACAACACGTCAAGACCGGATTCAAGTGGAATCAAATGAACATCGCTCGCTCCGGACTGCCTCGCGGCTTCGAGAACGCTATCGACGAGTTCAACTGCCGACACCGTGTTTCCAGCAGTGCGTGCATCCAGAACTGCGTTGTAGCGATCGTTCAATGTCGAAGTCATGCAGGCTTTTGCTTTCGGCGACTGGCGTTCGAAACAAGAGGATCATGATCCTGCAGTGATTTGTCTAACGCGATCTGGAATTCAGGAGCAGACGGTTACTGCCTACGGACAAGAGTGAGACATTCGTGGCCCCGTGACTCTCTCTCAACAGCAACAGCGTCGACAGAAACATCTCATTCGTGGCGTCGCCACAATCGATTGAGAGTTCCGCGCAACCCTGGCTTGAAGCGGAAGCCAGCTCATAACCAGACTGGCAATCCGCAGTGGCCGTCAGGCATACCTGCGAGAAAGCCTGACAACAATCGCTAATCCCTGAATCTGCGAAGACCGGCACGCCGTTACCAGACGTCGGGAACTAAAGCGTTAAGCGTAGCATCGAAGCGTGTGCTGGCGAGCTGCCGTTTCGTCGCGCCAAGCTAGTTCAATTGACGTTCTGACGGACCAAATCGATTTAGCCCGTTACCGCTCAAGGGAAGTGTGCCCATTCGACCCCTTCCCCCTTACTTTCGGTTTAAGGGGCAGGTAGTTTCGAGGAACAAAGGATTGCCGTTGATTCAATTGAGGAATCATCGTTAGTTTTTACGTGTTGCATGCCGATTGGCTAGCTGCGGGTTGTTAACCGTAGCCGGTTTGCGACGTCTTTCGTCGACTCACAGAGAGCGACACTCTAATCCAGGGAGCGAACACAGTGGCGAAAAAAGACTCACTATCCGCAGACGATTCACAGGACACAGCGACAGCAACAGCTGACGCACCAGCTGCGGCGCCAGCTGCGGCGCCAGCTGCGGCTCAGGCACAGCAGACGCTGATCGTCGACGACAGCAGTGTCACAGCTGGCTACGCCAACTTCTGCCGCGTATCAAGCACCCCAGAAGAACTTATTCTGGACCTCGGACTTAACCCAAACCCTTATGCCACAGGCGAAGTAAAGGTTCCGGTAACGCAGCGAATCATCATGAATCACTTTACTGCCAAGCGACTGCTGAGCGCTCTTTCGATGGCACTGCAGCGTCATGAGCAGGCATTCGGCGTTCTGGAAACAGATGTTCGCCGACGAGTTAAGCGCACCAACGCCTAATCAGGCTGCTAACGATTTATGAAAACGACCGCCTGGTCAATCGATCAGGCGGTCGTTTTTTCACGCCCGGTGCTGGTTGTGAAGCGGACACCAGGCTGCACTTACCTGTCAAAGTTCGAAGAGCGTCGGGCATTCGACGTCGCTACACCCGGAAACAAAACAAACGCCGCGACTCGATAGGGAGCCGCGGCGTTTTCAATTGTTCTCATCGTCCTCAATCGTCGATGTTCGTCATAGTCTAACATACAGTCACACGCCGTCCGACGTGATCCTGTTTACTTGCTTGACGACAACCACATTCCGGCAAGATGCCATTCGTCGATTGAAGTGTCGGGTGGTCCTAAACCATATCCTTCAGGCGCTTCAGTGGAGTCACTTTGACGACTTTCGATGCCGGCTTGGCCGGAATGTCACGGTATTCCTTGACCAGTGGAACCCAGACGTGTTTTCTGGCTGGTCGTGCCGGCTTGGCTTTGACCATGATCTTGCACAGGCCCGGCAGAGTGAATGTGCCCGGACCTTTCTTGCCGATCGAATCCTCAATCAGACCACTGAGTCCGTCGAGCACTGCCATGACGTCCTTCTTGGCCACACCTGTTGATTCAGAGAGGTTATTCAGAACCTGGCTCTTGGTCAGTGGTTTGCCTGCTGCGTTCGGTGCTGCTGCTTTCTTCACCATCGGGGGCGCATCCTTTCAATGAGATTGCCATCTGGAGATCTGTACGCTGTCGTTACGCCGGTTTGTGATCCTCGACTCACACCTGCAGTCGGGAACCGACCGGAAATCAGAGTGAACTGAGCATTCAGTGACGTTCAGGCAACGCTGAACGGCGGGGGATTATTAAGGTGTCGACTCTCGTAAAGTCAACTAATACGCGGCAAATCATCAAAAAACGTGGTTTCTTGCGATCGCTGAGAATTTGACCATTTGCGTCCGATCCTTCCGAGCCCCGGAGATTCGGTGCTCAGTGATTCATCAAATCAGGGGTGGCGGTCGTAAAAAATGGGGCAGCCGATCGGCTTGGTTTCTTCAACTTCGACCGGCTTGTTGATGAGTACGGCGTCGATCGCCTGCTGAAGGAATCGCTCGGTCACCTTTCCCGGATGCATGCTGTCATCGATGCTGCCCATGTAAGCAACGCGTCGATCACGATCAAGCAGAAACACCTGCGGCGTCGCCAACGCACCATAGTCCTGCCCGGTCTTCTGAGACGTATCCTGCAAGTAAGCGAACGGGTATTTCCGATCCTTCGCCCGCTTCTTCATGGATTCAAAGTCGTCAGCTTCGTAGCGACTCACGCTGATGGCAATCGTCGTCACTCCCTCCTTCTTGTTCCGCTTTGCGAGCGTGATCAATCGCTCTTCGTAAGCCTGTGCGACTGGACAATGATTGCACGTGAATACGACGACGATCGCTTTGGCTTCCTTGTGGTCCGCAAGACTGTGTGACCTGCCATCGGTGCCGCGAAGGTCCTTCCACTCGGGAGCTTTCGCACCGATGTCCAGGATCCGGTTGAACTTTGCCGCACGAGCCCCCGTCGCGTTCACTGACAAACACAGGAGCATCGTGAAAGTAAGAAGAGCAACCTTCAAACAGCGGGTCCACATCGTCATCTTCTCCTCAGGAACGGGGACGTAATCATTTCCCGATGTCATTGAAATTCGCCGACGGTAAGGGCCGGTTCCCACCGGTCGGCAGGAACCGGTCCTACGACAATCCGAAAACCTGTTTCTTCCCGGTTTCTCAGGAATGTGTCAGCCACATTCAGCTTGCCTTGAGGTCGTTGGTAGTGATGGCCAATCGTTCCAGGATGTTTTTCGCTCGACCGCTGCTGATCGCTTCCGCAGCAAGACCCGCCGCCGCCGCAGGCTCGATTGCTTTTCCGGCGGCGATCAACGCGGCAGCGGCATTCGCGACAACGATGTCTCGTGACGCTCCAGGCATTCCTTCGAAGATCTGACGGATTCGGGCAGCGCTTTCGGCAGCCCCGTCGACTCGCAAATCGTCGACGTGACATTCAGGAAGTCCGAAGTCACGCGCTACCCAGGATCGTTCGTCAACGCCGTCTCGTGAAACGTCAAACACAGTCGTCTGACCCCACAGACTGACTTCATCCAGTTCGTCATTTCCGCACACGACGATCGCTCGATCACACCCCAGCTGAAACAGCGCCGTCGCTAGTTTTCCGGCAAAGTGTTTTCGGTTAGCTCCCAGCAGTTGGAATTGCGCGCCTGCTGGATTCGTCAGCGGCCCCAGCAGATTGAAGATCGTCCGAAATCCCAGAGCCTTTCGAACGGGGACAACATTCTTCATGGCCGAATGCAGCAGCGGTGCGAAGCAGAATCCGATACCGACCTCATCGATGCAGCGTCCCACCTGTTCCGGAGTGAGCTGAAGGTTGATGCCAAGCGATTCCAGGACATCAGCAGAACCACTGGAACTCGACACACTGCGGTTGCCGTGCTTGGCAACAGGTACGCCCGCGGCGGCGGCAACGAAAGCCGTCGCGGTGCTGATGTTGAACGTGTGAAGTCGATCGCCACCTGTCCCGCAGGTGTCAAGCAGTCCTTGTGACTGGCATTCGATTCTCGTCGCCCGCTGCCGCATCACAGCCGCTGCCCCGGCGATCTCTTCGACTTCTTCCCCTCGGACACTCAGAGCAGTCAACAGAGCGGCGATGTCGATCTCTCCACATTCTCCATCCATGATCGCAGCGAATGCCGCTTCGGTCGCTGCCCGTGGAATCGTTTCTCCATCAAGAATTTGGCTTAACGCCTGGCGGATGGATTCGTTCATGAGTTGGCCTGGTTAATCGCTGTGAGGTAACTTTCACTGGAGACGTGTCTGAAACACGTTGTCGATATTCTTCACGAACGTCGAATGATTCCGGTCAGTATTCCGCCTCGATGCATGTTCGTCGAGTGTCGGGCTCTGGGCGAGAGCAGACTGTCAGCAAAGCGTTGCAGCAGGAGATGTTCGTCGTCATGTTGTCGCCCATCAGTCCCTTACTGTGAGCACATTTGACCAGACGGATTCCGCCAATCGAAGATCACCGATAACCTGGGAGAAGTACGATGCAACTGGATCGACGTCAGTTTCTGAAGCGTGGTGCGGCGGCAGTTGGTGTCGCGAGTCTCGTAGCAAGCGGCACATCGAGTCCAGGACCGACAGGGCGGTTCTCTATGCCTGGTCTGTACGCTGCAGAGTCGACATCGAAAAAAGCCACGAAGTATATCGACGTCCACACGCACATCGGCACTACATGGAACGGCAACAAGGAACTCACGACGGACGGACTGTTGACGTGGATGGACGAGCACGACGTCGAAAAGTCGGTACTGCTGCCGCTGACGTCTCCGGAATCTTCAAGCTTTCTGCAGCTGACCGAGCCAGCTCTGGCAGCGGCAAAAAAGCATCCGGACCGTTTCGTCGCGTTCTGCTCCATCGACCCGCGAACCTCGCTGCGAGGTGGTCGCAAGGGGTTTCTCGAAGTCATTGGCAGGTACGTCGAGCAGGGAGCACGCGGGTTCGGCGAACACAAAGTCGGGCTCAATTTCGACGACCCACTGATGATGCAGATTTATGACGTCTGCGAGGAACTTGGGATCCCGCTGCTGTTCCACATGGACAATGAGCGAGGCAAAGACCAGCCGGGGCTGCCTCGACTGGAACACGCGCTGGCCACGTTTCCGAAGTTGAACTTTATGGGGCACGGGCCTGGCTGGTGGGCATCGATTTCCGGCGGGCTCACTCAGGAAGAACTCATGAGCTATCCCAAAGGGAAAGTTCGCGAAGGAGGAGCAATCGACAAGCTGATGGAAGCGTATCCGAATCTCTACGGCGACCTGTCCGCAGGATCGGGAGCAAACTCAATCAGTCGCGATCGCGAATTTGGCCGCGAGTTCATGATCCGTCGACAGGACCGACTCATGTTCGGAACCGACTACCTGCAGCCTGGGCAGAACGTTCCACAATTCGAGCTGTTTGACAGCCTCTATCTTCCGCCAGAAGTCGCAGCCAAAGTATTTCGAGGCAACGCGGAACGAGTGCTGAAGCTCAACTCGTAACGAGCCAGAACGTGCTTACCGAATGAGCCATCGCGAGATCATTCCGCGATCTTGACTTCGAACAGTTGACCGGAGCCATTGCCAGATCGCGTACCGCCGGTCGCGAAGATCCGACTGAAGTCATCGCTTCGAAAAGCGACACTATTCACTGATGCTCCAATCCCGATCGACTTCAGCAGACGACCGTCAGGCGAAAACATTTGCACGTGCTGCCTGTCGCCGTGAGCGACAAAGACTCGACCGTCCGGACGAACGGTGAGGCCGTTGGCGAAACCGTCTACTTCTCCGCCAGCAATCTTTGGAAGTTCCGCGAAAGTACTTTTCGGCCCAACGCGTCCGGGGGACAGGAGTTCGAACTGCAGCACCTGTTGATTCTGGCTTTCAACGACTAACAGTCTGGAACCATCGGGAGTAAGACCGAGGCCTTCGGGAAACGCCAATTCCTGGGCGACGACATTGACGCTCCCATCGCGAGCGACGTAGTGAATTCGGCCGATCGGATTCCGGATGCGGGCATAGCCGGGATCGGAAAAGTAGACTCCGCCGTCAGAATCGACGACCAGATTGTTGGGGGCTCTCAGGAAGTAGCCGTCACTTCGAGTGGCAAGTTTCCCCAACTGTTCACCAGCCGAGCTCAGTTTGACGATCGCTCGCTGACTGGCATCGCACACCAGGTGAGTTCCATCCCGAAGGACAACGTGACCGCGAGGAGCCCCCATCGAGGCCCATGCGTCGACATTGCCATCAGGCGACACGATGGAAATGTCCTTTCCATGAGTGACGAATGCGTTTCCGTCCTGATCGAAAACAACGCTGTGCGCTGGCGATGAGATTTCCGCAACGACAGTAATGGCGTCTTCGCCGACGTCCTTTCTGGATGGATTGGTTGGGAATAGTGGTCGTGGACCTGCCGAACCCTTGAGCGGACTGGTCGATGGTCGACTCGCATCGAGTCTGGCGATTGACGCCAGAAGTTCTTCGGATGGTTTCGGCGCATTTCCTGTTTTCTGTGAATTTGTCGGCGACAGCGGTTCAGGCAGCGGAGTGGTCAATCGAATCGCCGTCGTGGTTTGTCCGGGGACGATGCTCGGCGCTACGACGGGCAGCGATGCTGCGCCACCGTTTTCTGGTTCGTCTTTGTCGACAGACTGTGGAAGCACGATGGAATTCTTATCAACACCCCGATCGACATTCACGTTTTTGCCAGCGTCAGCATCCCGAGGAGTCAGCGTGGAATCTGCATCCTTCAAGAGCGGAAGTTCTACCTTCGGCGGTGGAAACAGATTCGAAGTTTCTGGAGCGGACGTCGTGTTTTCCTCGACCGCTGATTCAACCCGTTCAGCCGCTTCGGAAGAAATCTCTGGCAGATTGATCTCTGGCAGCAATTCCGCCTTGACGTCGTCTTTGCTGGCACTCTGTGCGGGAGTTGGAATCGGGACTTCCGGATTTGCCAATGATGACTCAAAACTCTTGATGAGCGGGTTTGCCAGTGTCGGCTCACCGTTTTCTGTTACCGGGTTCGCAGTATCTGACGTTGCCGCCTCTGGTTCTCCGGTCGAGCCGCCGATGTCCGGTGTTCCAGTGATCTGCGGACTGTCATCCGGAATCAGGTTGCTCTCGTCGAGCGGATTTGAGGCTCCAACAGTTCCAGAGTTTTTCGTCACACCAAGGTTCTGCTCGGTCTCACGCTGCGTCGGCTCAGTCTGCTCAACGGACGTCAGCACATCCAAAGGCGCGTCTTCGGGAACAGGAGCCTTCGGCGGAACACCGTCAATCGAAGATCCTGCTGCTGCGCTGGTCGTTCCGCTGTCATCGATCGCGGAGTTTGTTCCTGTACCGATTCCAGTACCAATTGGCGGAGGCGCGGGAGCCTCAAGAATCAATTCACTTCCGGGGGCTTCCGGAGGCAGATCCGGTTCGTCATACGGAGTTCCTGTCGGTTCTGCGACGGGAACTCCCGGGATGGTGAAGGGAATAGCGTGGGGCGGATAGCCAGGCTCCAGGGTGGTTGCGGAGTACTGCGTACTGCGACATCCGGCGACGCCGGAAATCACAAGCGTCCCGGCAATGACAAGATGTGGCGAAGTTCGCTTCAACCAGCGATGCAGATTCACCATAGCCGCACTCTCCCAGGAGTTTTCTCGTTGTGAAGGGTGAGCTTCTTCAGCTCCAGCTGCCCCGCTCGGAATGACTCGTGCGAGACCATTCTTCAATTCGGCAATGGTCAAGTGGAAAGTCGTCCTCAACTCGTCAGGAATCGATTGAACTCTCGATTTGTGTGCAGTAGCAACTCTCACAGCGACTGAACCTGAACTATGGATCGATCGTCTCGTGGTTGACTTACGCATGCTGAGCGAGACGACGGTCGTTCCGAACCTGCAGTCCAGATCGATTCTGTCTGCACCAATCTGAAGGTGAGGTTCACTCTGTCAGCAGCATCGGTACTTCCGACACCGTTTAACCGGATCGGTCGGCAATCCCGCTGCCTCGCGCAGAACGTGTTCCCGACGAGCAGCCTGCTCATACGTAACGATTGCTTCGTCCGTGTCGTCCGGAGAGTCTTGCCCGGCCATGTCGATCGACTTCTCATTGCTTCGTAAAGACGCGTGACCCGTCCAACGTCATGGCGTACGTCCCCGTCGTAGATATACTCACGCCATTCTCTACGTGTCTGGAATCCGAAGTCATGCCACACCTGTGAGCTCAGAAGCGAGCCGGAAGGTCGATTGGAAGACGCGTGTCATTGAACCAGCGACAACTCCACAAGACGTCGATCGATCCGCGGCAGCGAATGGCGATCTGGCATGCAGTGAGTTTGTGTACTGCCATCGTGCTTCTAGTGGGGCTGTTGCCCGCAACGCACGCCGAACCTCCGACTGAAGTTCGCCCGGACGGTGCCCCCGGAGAAAACGGTTTTGCCGATGATGCGGTCGGACAGTTCGCACAGGTTCCCGAGAAGGTTGCCGAATCGAACGACGAAGAAGCTGTTGAGGCAGTCGAAGCAGATGCCAGGGACAAATCCGAAGACGACGGTGGCGAGCCTCTCAGCAAGCGACATCTCGACAACATCGATTTCCGGACGCCGATCAATCGAGCGAAGCAGACGGCCTGGCAGAAGATAGAACAGGCCGCTGAAGGTCGAGACTGGAGCGAAGTTCTTGATCGGCTCGAACGATTCGCTGGACCGATCGACCGCCCGCCCACTGAAGACCACCTCGTCCGACAGGCGGACGGCAGCCTGAAATCCGCACGACTCAGCATCGCGCGACTGGCCGGTAGCCTGCCAGCAAATCTTCGAGCCTCGCGAACCCGCACCGAGTCCACACTCGGAAACACACTGCTCGAACAGGCCATGCGCGAGAACGATCTGCGGCAGTTGAGTCATGTGGCGGTCCGATTCTTCGGAACGCCGGTCGGCTACCGCGCGGCAGATCGGCTGGCCGCGCAGCTGATTGATCGAGGCGAATTCGCACTGGCGGCAGAATGGATGAAGCTGTTGCGCGCTTCAGACGCGGAGATCAATCGCTCCGCGGCCTGGCAGACCAGATTGAGACTGGTGCTCACCCTGACTGAGAATCCACAGAAGCCGAACGCCCAGTCAGAACCTTTCCGACAGCTGCGCGAACAATTCGTCTCCGTCGAGCCAGCGGCCATTTCTCAATGGCCATTACTCGGCGGCAACGCACAACGTTTTGCCGAACCGAACGCCACCAGTCGACCGGTCATGATTCGACGCTGGGAGTTTCCAGCGACATCCAGTTCGGGGCTGAAGTTGACGATCGACAGGCTGATCGAAGATCTGATGTTTCAAGCCGTCCCAACGGTTCCTGCCGGAATTCCCATTTACGTCAACGGACGACTGATCTGCCGCACGTTCCGCGGAATCGAAGTACTCGACGCCGAATCCGGGCAACATCTCTGGTCCACCGCTCAATCGGATTCGGTTGAACGACTACTAGGCAATTCATCAGCAGAGACTCTCGACGCCGCAGACCTGATGCCGCAAATGACTCCGCTGATTTCGGGAACGACGGCGGTTGACCGAACAGGTGGACCGATTGGTCAATTCCTGTTTCAGAACGCGGCCCACGGACTGATCAGCAGCGACGGTCGAACCGTCTACTTTCTCGATGATGACCCGGTATTCACACTCGGTCGAACGAGCATCCGCCGAGTGGACGGCGGCAACGCGTCGCCGCGACCGGACTCGACAACGTCAAATCGTCTCAAGGCGCACGATCTGCAAAGCGGCGAACCAGTCTGGCAGATCGGCGGTCCGGCGACTCGCGAACCGTTCGCACCGGAACTCGCTGGTTGGTTTTTTCTGGGTGCTCCGCTGCCTCACCGCGGTGACCTGTTTATCGTCGGGCAGAAGGAAAACACGATCCGGCTCTTCTGTCTTGACCCTGATAACGGCTCGGCTCGGTGGTCGCAGCAGATTGCGTTTGCGGAAGAAGGTCTCGAGCGGAACCTGAATCGGCGACTCTGGTCCGTCCAGTTGGCTGCGGTTCACGGAGTCATCGTGTGCCCGACATCCGTGGGCTGGCTCGTCGGAGTCGACCGGTCAACCGGGACAATTCTGTGGTCGCATCGCTACTCGAAACGTCAGCCTGATGGTGCCACTGGAACACCTGGCATGTTTCGAGGCAATCGTGGTCGAATTGAACTCGCGAACGAACCCATCGGCGGGTCGTGGATTCCTGCAGCGCCGATCATCATGGGAGACCGCATTGTCTTTACTCCCTCTGAACCGACCGACGAGGCCGACGACACAACTCGCCTGCTTGACTGCGTCAACGTTTTCAGTGGACAGCGAATCTGGTCTCAGCCTCGCAACAACGCATTGGCCGTCAACGGGGCGACTCGAGGTCAGATCGTTATTACCAGGACGAACGCTGTCGTGATTCTGAATCCTGACGGGAGCACTCGAGCGGAAATCGAATTTGACCCGGAAGACGGACTTCCCTGCGGACGGGGCGTTGTCGCGGGCGAGTCGTTCTGGCTGCCGCTGCAGAAACAAGTGCTGGTGAAGTGTGATCTTGTCCGCGGTTCACTGACCGAACGCATCAAACTGGCATCCGGATATCCACCGCTCGGCAACCTGACGTTTTACCAGGGCATGTTGATTTCTCACGCTCCGGAGGGGCTTTCCGCCTGGGAACTGGAAGGCACTCTTGACGCGAGACTCGCGACGATTCGTGCCGACGGTGATTCTGATAAAGCCGACATTCTCGAAGCTCAGCTCGCTCTGTCACGAAAAGAATACTCAACCGCAATCGATATTCTGTTGCCGCGACTCTCGAAGAACCTGAATGCCGGGATTCATAAATCGATCCTGGGCCTACTGATGCAAGCGGCGTCCGGGCAGATGGAATCCCGTCCGGAGTCAGGACTCGCACTACTCGAAAAAATCCAACCGCTGTTTGAATCGGCCGGGATCGAAGGTGCCAACTTCGAACTGCAGCGACGCCACCTGCAAATCGAAGCGCTGCTCAGACTGAACCAGCCCGCGGGAGTCTTCGAAAAGTTACTCGAACTGGTAACCCTGCCGTCAGGTGACACGCTGAAACGTGTCGATGATCCGCGAATCACTGTGTCCGTCGACCCGTGGTTGAGTCGACAGTTGCAACGAGCCTGGCTCCGACTTTCGGCAGCCGAACAAAAAGAGTCGCGGACTCGGATCGAGAAGTTGATCGCCCAGCGCAGCGATCATCCGAATTCACCACTGTCGCCCGAACGACTCGCCTTGCTGTTCGCCTTTCATGACGGCTCCGTGAAACTCGTTCATCAACTGGCAGAGGAAGCTCTGTCCGAAGGCCGCTTCGTTGCTGCTGAGCATTGGCTGAACACGATCATCACCGTCGCCGCGAAACATCAGGCTGCCGAAGCACTCGTGCGTCGAATCCGTTTGAGAATTGAGCACCACATCATCGACACGGAAACCAGGCGCCTCGTGCGGCAACTGGAGACTGAATACTCAGCGGTGAACCTGCCGGATGCGACTTCTGTTTCGACTCTGTTGCCGACGCTGCAGCAGCGGGTGAACGGGCAGTCAACGTGGAAGTCACCAGACTGGGGACAGTTCACACTGTCGAGTGTTCGCACGGCTTCGTCACACCAGCGTGAGGAATATCCCCGTTCGACTTCAGACCGCTCATCCAGCCGTTTTTACGTCGAGACACAGGATTCCGGAACCGGCTCACGCCGCTTAAGTTTCCTTGACCGGACTACGAACGATCTGTTCTGGACAGTGTCACTCCGCGCGAACAACAGTCAATCAGCGAACGAATCTCAGCAATTAAGCATCTACCAGTCAGGGCAATTCTTTCCGGTACTCAGTGACGGCGTTCTCAATATGCTGTCGGTACCAGAACGCCGCGTTCTGTGGACTCAGCCAGTTCACTCGCTCGACTCCGCCCGCCTCGACGCGTCTCGGCATGACAAACCTCTGGAGGATGTCGCCGAGTGGATGGCTCGCGTGAGGCCGGGATCGGGAGACGCCGTGCCAGTTGTGAATTCTCAATACGTTTGCAGCAGAGGCTCGCGGTCGCTGACTGTTTTTGATTCACGAACCGGGACACTGCGATGGCGCCTTGAGCCGTTTGAACGAGGCTTCCGTGTGTTTGGCACTCATGACACGGTCTATCTCGCTCGTCCAGATGGAACGATTACCTCGGCGCACAATGCCGTCGATGGGGAACCTGTCGAGATCGCAGCAGTTTTATTAGACCAGCGGGGAACTGATGCGATCGCCCGAGTCGACGATCGCGCCATCATCACCGTCACACGTGACGATGAAGCGTCTGCCGTCACCTTGCGAGCGGTGAGTCCCGCTACCCACGCAGAACTGTGGAGCCATGCCCTGGTCGGGAAGCTGAAAGTCCGGTTGATCTCCAGCAACGAACTGGCACTTCTCGCGTCGGGCGGGCGCCTGCATATTCTGAATTTCGAATCAGGGACTCTGACGCAGTTCGCAAAGATCCCGACTCGCCTGCGTCTCGGAAACCCCGACTACTCATTGCTGACCGACGGCAGAATCGTTTACGTCATCCTCAAGCGGGAGTCGACCGAAAACAACTGGCGGCCTGGCCTGGAAAACGTGTTGATCAACGGCCCTGTTGTGGCTTATGACCGGTCGAGCGGCGATGTCCTGTGGACCCGGGAAGACCTTTCCGGGCAATACCTGCTGACAGAGCGACTGGACCAGCTTCCCTTCCTGATCACGACGAGTCATCGTCGTGAGATCCTGCGTCAACCGCCTGAAGTCCGGCGGATCGTGGTTCTCGACAAACGCGATGGTGAAGTTCTGCTGGACACCAGAGACGAACCTGGCGAGGCCGGTTTTCACTCGCTGCTCATCGACGCCAGCAACCGACAGGTCGACCTGATCTCCATCGTCGAACGCTTCCGCCTCAAAGCCGTTCCGCTGGAGAACGCAACAGCTGAATAGTTGGACAACCGGCCCGGCTCAACTCAATTCGAGTCTTACGGTGAACTTCGGCAGCCCAGGAAAAACGGACAGGAGCGGATTTGATCTGATGCCCGACCACGGTCACGCGCCCGTGGACTACCTGAAACCGAATCCTTATCCCGATTCATGAAGCAGTGAAGGCAGCATTCCTCACACAACATTCGCAGGTTTGCGTCGCCCCTTCTTCCGTCATACGAGGCGTTGATGAAAGCGGACGATCCGTTCTGGCAACGAAAGTATGACGCGTTTCAAATCTACAGTCGGCAAAAGCTGAAAGAGAAACTCAACTACATTCACCTGAACCCCGTACGTGCTGGTAACTAAGCTCGTGGTCGCACGGTTGGCGTGCCAATTACCTGGGTTTACCTGGGGCTATTGATTCTGGTGGACCTTGTGTCCCTCCGGCACCCAGACGATCTAAACGATATTGTCCACCCTGCCTCGCAGCTCTTTAACGCTCGTGAGCACGAACAGATTGAAGAAGTGCATCACTCCCAGCGTCACGCACACGATGCCGATCTTGGTTGATAGCACGTCGACCGCATCCAGCACGGTCGGGACTGGCGTGTGCGTCTTGAGCATCAGCACGACGAAGGCGATGTTGACCAGATAGTAGCCGGCCAGCAGCAGGTGGTTGACCGCGTCGGCGACTCGCTCATTTCCGTGCAGGCAGTCGATCAGGAAACATCGACCGTTGCGGTACAGCGTGTGACCGACGTAGACCGTGATCAGCACGCTGGCCGCAAGATAAATGGCGTAGGTGCAGATGATCATGAAATTGCTCCGGTCGACAGAAAGTCTGATGGGCTGGCCCGCGACAAATCACGGTTCATATTTCCTCGCGTGTGACGAACTTACCCACCGTTCGCGCCCGTCGGATCGTCGATGCTTTATGCTCGGCCTCGTAGGACAGGCTGCGTCGCATGGAACCGAGCTTCGCGAACACGACGAAGTGCACGAAACCCAGCGAGATCAGAATGGCTCCGATTTTCGTGCTGAGCAGCTCCATCGCGGTCGTGACGTCCGCCGCCGGACCTCCGTACTTCAGGGCGAGGCTGATAACTCCCAGATTCACCAGGTAGAAACCGACAATCAGGAGTCGGGTCACGGCGATCGTCAGTTCCGAACGTTCCCCCTGGGAATCTTCGAGAAACGCAGGTGCGTGGCTGCCAAGTGTGCGGGCCACCCAGATCGTAATGCTGATGCAGATCGTGAGATAAATCGCGTACGTCCAAACCATTGTGGTCATGGCACTGCTCCTTTCGAGCGGCTCTGGTGAGGTCTGCTGGAGACCTTAGTGATGTGTTCTGGGCTCCTGACCGCATCCGTCC
The DNA here is from genome assembly GCA_027624335.1 of Planctomycetota bacterium. Classification (GTDB taxonomy): domain Bacteria; phylum Planctomycetota; class Planctomycetia; order Planctomycetales; family Planctomycetaceae; genus JABMPE01. The sequence goes on along the minus strand of JAQBWV010000039.1, from coordinate 3,942 downwards.
GCGAGGATTAACAGGCCAAAGACTGAATTAACTGGCGAGTTGCCGATTGACAGCGTCCGCCCTGCTGAGTCCCACATAGTGCAGCTTCGCTGGGTGCCCAACCACTCGTGGTTGGGTGCTGCAGGCACAGGATGTTTCACCCTCAGTGATCGATCGAACGGTCAACGGTGATTGCGAGCGGACGATGAAGCATCCTGTTTCAGGATTCGTTCTTCATGAGGGCAACGCCAGTCGAACACCGGTTACCCCTGCGGTAATGTCAAGCCGCTCGTCATTGCTTTCTGGCGGTTTTCTTTTCGGACTAACTGTCCGCAGGCGGCGGCGATGTCGCTGCCCAGCGAGTAGCGGACGGTGGCCTTGAAGCCGGCCTGTTTCAGCTGCGATGCGAACGTCCTGATCGTTGGGTCTTCGCTGCCTGTCAAGTGGGGAGCGTCGTCGATCGCGTTGTAGGGAATGAGGTTCACATGGACGTCGAGTCCGCTCAGCCAGTTAATCAGCTCGTTCGCGTCGTTTGACGAGTCGTTGCGCCCGGCCAGCATTAAGTATTCGATCATCACCGGAATACTCTGCATTCGATTCAGTTCGACCAGTGTGCGTCGCAGGTCGTCCAGCGAGTGTTTCCTTGTGAGCGGAATCAGTTCGCAGCGTACTTCCGGATTCACGCTGTGCAGGCTCAACGCCAGGTTCACTTTGGGAAAGCGCTCCGCACATCGAAGCATCGCCTCAGGAATTCCGACAGTCGAAACAAGAAGGCTGCCGGGCGAGCGATTGAACATCTTCGGATCAATCAGAGTCGCGAGAGTCTCGTGAAGATTTTCTGCGTTATGGAACGGCTCGCCCATGCCCATGAAGACGATGTTGTGCAGTCGCCGCCCTTCAGCAGCCAGCAACTGCCCGGTGTGGAGAACCTGATCAAGAATCTCTGCCGCTGTGAGATTCTGTGCGATTCCCATTTTGCCGGTCGCGCAAAAGTCGCACGCCGCGGCGCAACCCACCTGACTGGAAACACACAGCGTCGACCGACCTGTGGCGATCCGGAGAATGACAGATTCAATCAACATTCCGGTCGCGGTTTTCAGCAGCAACTTCGAAGCACCGTCGATCTCCGAATCGCACCGGCGAAACAGTTCGAGCGAATGACAAACGATACGGTCACGCTCTGGAAACCGAGCCAGCGCCACATCGTCCGCTTCAAACTTCTTGAACAGGCCGTTTCGCAGTACGCGAACATGCTCGGGATCCAGCCGCAATTCCATTCGCAGCTGATCTATCGCCTGCGGATCAAATATGCCGACTGGATTGGCCAACGACTTATCCAAGAATATTGTCACCGGCGTTTTCATCCTGGTGCAGTGTGACAGGCCAGCCGGGGAACTGGTTTTCAGGATTGCCGTCTGTGGTATCGACCAGGAAACGGTAGCAGTCCAGGTGGTACGTCTTCGCTGACGTATCGATTGTCACCAGACCAAAGCCACTGGCCTTCTGATGAGCTTTCTCATAGCGGTTTTTCTTCGTGCCAACTTCCGGATTGCCGACCGCGTAGACGTAAACCTTGTTTCCAAATCCGTCGAGGAACTCGCCCGTATTGGCGTTGCCATGATTCGGTCGATGTTCGTGCGGCATGCCGATTTCGTCCGGACGCCACCAGCGAGGATATCCCGCTGCAATCGCCGGAGTGCAGAACGACCAGTTGCTGTCGCGTTGTTTGTCGACTCCATACTGAGCCAGCGTCGTCAGATGCTGGTCGCCGTTGATGTGCAGTGCCTTCGATTTGCGGATGATTCGGATGGCGTTGTTACGCGGCGTCTGAGGCCAGCCGCCGGAATCCAGGTCGGCCTTCAGATAGCCGTTGAAGCCGCCGTGGTGAGTGGCGACTCCAGCAAAGACAGTCTGACTGAGCAGAACTTTCATCGTGTGGCCGCGCCAGTCTGCACTCCACTTTTCGAGAAACTTTTCCTGTCGGTCGCCGAGCAGAATCAAACCGGGCTTGTCGAGAAACGCCGTGTCGACTGCTCGATCGATGACATGGTCGGCGCGTCCGCTGCCGGTTTCGACTCGATCGGGACCGCTCTTGAACTGACGATCGCCCAGAATCGCGAAGCTGACGCCACCGTAGACCATGTCACCGTAGTAGACGCTGATATTCTGCTTGCACGGTGCCGTGTCGTAATAGTCCGGGTGATGCGAGGTGCAGGTCTTGTGGACGGCGTTTACCATCCGGGCGGGCTCGCGATAGCCGCCTTTTGAAGAAGCACCCTGATCCAGCCCCTGCATCGCGGCACCACCTTCGCCCCAAATGTTTCCCTGGAAGACATCATGGTCGTCAGGGATGCAGATTGTTGGAGCGTTCTTTAGAGCGTGCCGGAATGACCAGCCGAACTGGTAGAACTTGCGGAGGTAGTTGAGAATCGCCGGCTCAGCCGGATCGCGGATGATGCCATATCCGCCGTGATTCTCGTAAATCTGATCGCCGGAGAAATACAGCATGTCCGGATCAAGTTTGATCAGATTGCTGGCGACTGGCTCGTAAGGGAACGCGTAATCGTTCTGGCAGGTGAGTGCTCCAAGGCGTAACGGACGGCCGCTCGGGTTCGCCTTGATGTTGCCTGTCCAGTCGGACTCGACGGCGGAACCGTCCGTTTTCTTCTCGCTGTAGACCAGCCGGTAAGGCGTTTCTTTTTTCTCATCCCAGTTGGCGATGCGGAATGTGGCCGTCCAGGCTTCAGTATCGAGCGGTGCATTGCCGAGCGATTTCCACGCTCCATCTTTCTGAACCTGAAGCTCGACGCTCTGATTATCTTTTTCCCCGAGCGGTCCCGTCAGAGCACTGATCTTCATCACAAAGCCGTCGTCGCTGCGGGAATCGCTCAACGAGTACATCGACCACAGAATCGGTCCGAATTTCTGCTCCGGGGTGATCGTGAACGCGTCACCTTCGACGGTCCAGTTTCGAAATCGATAGCGTGCACCCCCGCCCTTCTTACTCGCCGGCTCGAAGTTGTTGACGATAGCAACGTTTCCGAGCACTGCTTGAACAGGCGCGTTATACGAGACCGTCCCGATCGTCTTGCCTGACTTCTCTTTCGCAATCAACGTCAGGCGAAAGAGATCACCATCTATTGGTTTTCCTGACAACTCCAACGTGAACAGCTTCTTGTCTGCACCGTCGCGGATCGAACTCCTGTTTCGTCCCAGCACAAGCGAACCATCAGCAAGACCTGCATTGATACCGTTCTTTGCAAAGCTATTGCTACGGTACTCGTTGATCTCGCTGCTGATGCCGACTCGAAAACCAGCTCCACCGCCAGTCTTCGCGGCTTCCGCTTCGTCAATCTCGACGGACATCTCGAACGAACCCGCCAGATTCGTGACCTGATGCGTAATCAGGTGAATGTTGCGATCGCCGCCGGTTGACTGGCATTCGGCGGCTCCGTCGACGATCCGCCAGTCTTCCATCGGATTGGCCCAGAACTCTTCGCCCAGCCATACACGATCGTTGGTCGTGCTCCATTTTCCAATGACCGAACTGGCTCTGGATTTGGTCGCATCCTGAGCGGCAGAACTCGGTCGACTGCGAGTCCCGAACAACGCTGTTCCAAGGGCGACAAGTTTCAGGGCCATACGTCTGGTGAGTGACTTCACGATTCACTTTCTCCGAAGTTGAGTCATCGTCGTCGCGGTCAGAATTCGCAATTCGCGACGGAAAACAACGAAATGTCTGGACCGTGGCGCAGTTGCGCGATGTGGGAACAAGTCAACGCCGACTCAGGGGCAGTCATCGCCCGACTGGGGATCGTGTCTGGAATAACTTCCCCGATCGCTGAAAATCGTAGGGTGTGGGGAGCCCGAGCGAAACGCACCGAGACAGTGGATCGTACGTTGCGTGGGGCTCCATTCACCGTGTGAGAATTCGCAAGTTCAGTCGGACACGATTTCTGGTGC
>JAQBWV010000038.1 GCA_027624335.1 Planctomycetota bacterium | reverse complement strand
CCCGTCAGCTCTCCGTTTGAGTCAGAAGTGTCGCACGCTATGCTCTGGCACCGAATGAGTGTGCGGCACATTTCGGACTTGCCAGGCGGTTGCGTTATGGGGTTGGAATTGGTCGAAATCCTGATGGACGTTGAAGACAAGTTCGACCTCCAGTTTCCAGAGGATGATCGATTAAGTAATTGTCGCACTTATGGTGACCTGATCGATTATTTTGTCGCGGCTGTACGTGAGCAGGACTCGACGATCGGCGAATTGGAGTCGACCATCGACAAATATGTGAGTCGTTTACTGATCACCGAGTACTCAGTGGCCCCGGAGCATATAGTTCGTGAAGAGGAGCTGTTTGGTCCGAACCTCAATCTTGGTTGAGTGATTGAGCAGTGTGAGAAACTTTCAAGTAACGAACACTTCAGATTAACAGAGGCAGAGAACTGTGCAGCCAACTAACGAATCATTCATCCGACAGCCCCGGTTTCTCATTCTGACCGCTTTGGTTCTGCTGGCCGCGTTGTGCCGGTTGTTCGACGGCTTCCAGAACATTGCCCCCATCGGAGCCATTGCTCTCTTTGGCGGAGCCTGTTTCCACTCTCGAAAAGCCGCGTTCATGGTTCCGCTGTCGGCCCTGCTGCTGAGCGACGTCCTGCTCAACCTGACTCGGCATAGCAATCAGTGGTTCGAAGCGTGGCAGACAACCAGCTTCACGTATCTGGCGTTCGCACTGGTTGTCGGCCTCGGACTGGCACTCCGCAGCCACACTCGAAGCGCCTTCGCTGTGATGACGGGCTCGGTCGCCGCTTCGCTGATCTTCTTCTTCGTAACGAACTTCGGCTGGTGGTTGACGATGGGTTTTCACCCGTTGTCGTTTGCTGGCCTGGCCGAATGTTACGCTCTGGCGCTCCCGTTTTTCCGTAACACAATCGCCAGTGACCTCTTCTTCAACTCCTTGCTCTTCGGAAGCTTTGCCTTCATGGAGATCCGAATCCTCGCAGCCCGCCCACAGGTCGAAACGGTCTAAGTCAGCGGTGTCGAGTGCACGGTGCCCACTCTACAGATGACGCGGCGAGAATCGCAGGTGGCTGGCCAGCCAGTCGATGACTCGCCAGTCCATCCAGCGGCGGTCCGGGTCCGATGTTTTTCCGGCGACGTAGCCCAGGTGGCCGCCGTGGTCGGCGATGTGCAGGGACACGGTCGAGACTTCCGGAAGTTGCTCGAACGAGCACACCGGGATCAACGGATCATCACGGCCGGTCAGGATGAACGTCGGCGTTTCGATTGACTCGACAAACTGCGCGCTGCTGCTGCGGTCGTAGTAATCCCGCAGGCTTGCGAATCCCGATGCCGGCGCGGTGTAAGTTTCGTCGAACTCGCGTAGCGTCTGCGGAGCCCAGTCGGCAACAGGCCGCGGTGCATCCGGAAAGGAATCGATCCTCTGCTGAACCTGCGGGACGAGCAGTTTCGTGAAATAGCGATCGTAGAATCGGTTGTCGGACCGTCGCAAAGCCTCTGAGCACAGACCCAGATCGATCGGCGGATTCACTGCGATGGCACACGCCAGATACTCCGGCGCATAGTCCATGCGGCCGTTCTCGCCGAGCATCTTCAGCAGCATGTTTCCGCTCAGTGAGAAGCCGGCAAGGCCACCCAGGGATCCCGGGCAGAGTCGGCTGGCGGCCTCAAAGGCTTCGCGGACGTCGTCGGACCGCCCGGCGTGATACGGAAGTCGCGACAGCTTCGCGCCGGCTCCGGCGCCTCGATGATCAAGTCGAAAGGTTCGAACGCCGCACGCTGCCAGCTTGCGGGCGATTCTCTCGATGTACGCGCTGCCGTGGCAACCGCCCAGGCCATGCATCAGCACCACGAACGGGCTGCCTGGACCCCAGTTGTGGGGACAATCGTCGTGCAGAATGAGTACGTCACCGTCGGGAAGGTCGACGCGGTGCCGCGTTGCCGAGTACCGTGTCGCTCGACTTCGGATAAAGTACGCAAACAGCGTCTGTCGATGACCGCCCCGCAGCAACGGGTGAGGGTGGAATGGCGGCAGGTCATCAGCGGACAATGTACAACCTCGACTCGTGGCAGTGCGGTATTCTCAAGGTGTCTCGAACTTTTCGAGCGACGATTCGCGACCTCGACGGGTGATTCTATGTCTCTCGAAACAACGGCGACATCTCAGCAGAGAATTCAGCGGAATCTCGGCAAAGTCACGTTTTCAGAACTCTGCACATCGATTCGCTCGGTTATCAATACTGGTCGACTCGGCACCCCAGTGAATGTGCGGCTGCACTGGGAGTTTCAAGAGTCGAAGACCGAACTGTCGGCTGTTCTGACTGGCGCCGTCGCGCTCGCTGATGAAGCCTTGAAATTGAACAGTCCCACCTGGCGAGTACGTCGCCATCCATGCGGACGAACCCTGAACGTGCTGGGTTCCGACAGTCATGGTCGAACTGTGATGGTCACGTTGGTCGCCGAATCAGAACCTCGAACGGAGATCACTGTCTTTGGTAATCACGGAATTGTCCGATTTGAGGATGGCTGGATCGATCCGCATTCGATTCCGATGTCACTTGACGAGCACTCCTGGGTTCCCGAATTGCTCGTAGCACTTACTGACTGAATCCTCTACGTGGCAGTTTCGATACCCGGTTCCGATCGAGTCGTGTTGCGTCCGCTTGCCATCGAGGACGAGAGACTCGAACATGACAAGCAGGCCAATGCTCGACAGGCACGGCTTGAATTTCTGAAATTAGCTGACACTTCGTTACTTGAAGTTCCCTCCACGTTTCTACAAGGAATTGCACCATGAATTGTTTCCACCGACTACTTCCGTTCGTCATGTTTGTCACGCTGATTCCGGTCGCAGGCTCGGCGGCAGAGCCTCATTCGGCCGTCAAACCTGAACCTCGCGCCGGCAACTGGATGAAGCGGCACGAGAGTTTTAATGCCCGCGTTGCAATGGGGAATGTTGATCTGGTCTTCATCGGTGATTCGATCACACAGGGCTGGGAAGGCGGAGGCAAAGGTGTCTGGGCGAAGTTCTACGGCAAGCGAAATGCAGTCAACCTGGGGATTGGCGGAGACCGTACACAGCACGTCATCTGGCGACTCGACAATGGCAACGTCGAGAACATCGCTCCGAAGGCTGCTGTGATTATGATCGGCACCAACAACTCCGGGACTAACACTTCTGAGGAGATTGCAGACGGCGTAACGGCAATTGTTAAGCAGCTCCAGGACAAAACCCCGAAAACGCAGATCCTTCTGTTGGCGGTCTTCCCGCGTGGGGCAGACAAGACTGACGCGAAACGTCTGGTTAACGAAGGTGCCAACGCGATCTTTGCGAAGCTGGATGACGGCAAGAACGTGCATTACCTCGACATTGGCAACCGTTTCCTTGAAAAGGACGGCACGTTGAGCCGCGAGATCATGCCCGACCTGCTGCATCTCAGCGAAAAGGGCTACACGATCTGGGCAGAATCGATTGACGAAAAACTGTCTGGACTTCTTGGTGAAGAAAAGTAGTGCCCTGTCCATAGTGTTCTGGTGAGTGCCTCTGGACTGAGCGAGTGGCACTCAATCTCCGGCGTGCCGTACTGGTTGCCTGTGACCAGTGCGGCCCTCTTTTCGCTTCGCGCACAGGTTACCAGCAACCTGGGTCAGCGGACTGACGTCGACCGCTTTCCTGTACGTAATTGCGATTCGTCAGAAACATCTCATTCGTGACCGCGTGAGGTGCAAAATGTCGAGCGAGCCTTACCAGGCTATTCCAGGCAGCGGACGATGATCGCGGACATGTCATCAGAAATGTCTCGCTTGCCGACGAATTCACAGACAGTGGTCCGCAGGTCATCGATGATCTGCTTTGCCGGCAGGTCTCGATGGTCCTGGACAAACTGCAGCGTCCGGTTGAGACCGAAAAGTTCGTTGGTTGCCGTGTGCGCTTCCTGAATTCCGTCCGTCGGGACAAAGAGCATGTCGCCCGGTTCAAGCGCAACACGGAAGCTCGTATTGATGATGGTGTCTGGGATCAGCCCCAGTGGCAGTCCGGTACTCTTGAGCGTTTCGACGTTCCCGTTCGCTTTCAGCAGGTAACCATTATGGCCAGCTGACGCGTAGGTGAAGCTGCGATCTTTCGGATCGACTCTGGCGAAAAACAGCGTGACGAATCGATGTTCTTCGAGGTCGCCGGAAAGAAACCGATTGGAGAGCATCAGGATTTCGCCCGAGTGTGGCCGCGTTGACGCAACGGCTCGCAGATACGCTCGCAGTTCCGCCATCAGCAAAGCCGGTCCGAGTCCGTGACCGGTGACGTCTCCCACAACAGTGCCCCAGCAGGCATCTTCCATTGGGATGAAGTCGAAGTAGTCGCCCGCAGTCTCTTCGGCGGCATAGACGGCTCCGCCAATATCGAACCCCGGAACATTTGGAGCCTGGCGAGGAAACAACGCCTGTTGCACATGCCTCGCCGCATTCAGTTCGTCCTGCATTCTCTTCTGTGTGCTGACATCGAGCGACACTCCAATCGTACCGATGATGTTGAAACCAGCGTCCCGTAACGGTTCGACATGAATCGACAGCGTGCGGCCTCGCCAGAAAAATTCGATGGAAACAGCGATCCCGTCAACAGCACTCTGGTGAGCTGAAATGGGGGGGAAATCGGGATCGTCGGTTTCAAAGAAATCGCTCAACGATTTACCGACAGGCGATTCACTGCCTCCTTCGTTGAGTAGAAACTCTGTCGATGGGGGCGTGATCCGCAGGTCCGTGTCGGTCGTCCAGAGCACGGCCGGTAACTGTTCCGTGATCAACCGCATGCGATCATCACTCTGTCGCTGCAGGTCACCGACACGTTGACGCTCGATCGAATAGCGTATCGCCCGAGACAGGACGTTCCCGTCAATTTCCCCTTTGACGAGATAATCCTGCGCTCCCACCTGCATCGCTTCCAGAGATTTCTCCTCGTCGTCCAGACCGGTCAGCACGATGATCGGGACAGAGGGGGCAGCCTGATGAAGCTTGCGGCAGGTATCGATTCCGAAACTGTCCGGCAAATTGAGATCGGCCAGCACGATGTCGATTGGACGGGATCTCACCAGCGCGAGCCCCTCAGCAAGGGTCTCAGCCACGACGACGAGATAGTCAGCGGAGCGGACCTGTTCCAGATAGATCCCGAACAGCTCGGCATCTGATCGGCTGTCTTCAACCAGCAGGACGCGAATACAAGGTTTTGTCGACATCACCTGGCCTGTGATCTGGTCATGGATCAAAGTCGAGCTCAAATCAGCACGACCGTAACTTGAACGGCAACAACGTCCTGAGGCTTAAGCTCAATCTGCGTCGTTCCATCAGATCGCTCTTACCTTCACGCGACGGCGTCAACGGTAAGAGCGTCAACGGCAAGGGCTGAGAATGCCAGCCAACGAATATGCTTGCCACGAATATCATTGGAATAATCCAGGATCAATCGGTGCGCCGAACAAAAGCACGAGTCCTTTAGAATCGATCCAGGGCATCCAGCCAGCGGGCCATTTCTTCAACGGCTTCGGTCGGTGGATAGCCAGCTCGGTGTCCTTCGACCTTTCGCAGCGTGACCGGGAATTTCAATTGTTCAAGACCTGACGCGGTTCGCTGAATCACGGCGGCTGCCTGGCCGAGGTCGCCGTAGATCAGGTGAAACTGTACCTGAAACTCGGGCGAGTGTTCCGGTGGTCGCCCCTTCAGTGCGGCACTGGCGAGTGCGATGCCGCGAAACAGTTCCGGGAAACGGAAGGCGACGCTCGCGGCAAACTCACCACCGTTTCCAAGTCCGTGCACAGCGACTCGCGACGTGTCGATGCTGTACTGCTTCTGAAAATCCAGAACGACATCGCGGACGTATTCGGTGTGGTTCGGTGTCCATCCGGCCCGTGATGATATTTTGGGAGCCAGCAGGATGATGCCGCGACTTTCGCAGATCGTCTTCCACTCCCGGAAAATTGTAGCTTCCATCGTGCTGCCGCTCGGGTGCAGCCAGACCAGAAGACTGTAAGAGCGGTCTGGCGAGTAGGACTCCGGCACGAAGGCCCAGTATTCGTCTTCGTAACCAGCAAGCTTACCCGTAAAGCGTCCCGTCTCAGGCTCTTCAACTTTGGCAGTTTCGGGCGCGGCGGATGCGGGAATCTCGTTCGGTATGGTTTTGGGAGCCGCCGACAAGACGGCGGTGACTACGTTCATTTTTCCAGCGTGTTCCACGTCGAGCTTCACTTCTGATGCCGGACGGAGTCTGCTGAGCTGATCGCGCAGGTCATCGACGCTTTTGATTGCCTGATCGTTCATTTTGAGAAGTCGGTCGCCCGCCAGAAGCCCCGACGCAGCAGCTGGACTGTCCGGATAGACAAACCGGATACCGACACCGGTTCTGGCGGGATCTGTCGCTTTCCCGGAAGAGTTCTCACGCTGCGGCAGAACGCCGAGAAACGCCACTTCGTACGGTAACAGCTCACCGACGAGAGTCAGTTGTTTCGTGATCGTTTCATCGCCACGTTTGACGGTCATCTCGATCGAATCGCCTTCGTGCCGACTTTTCAGCTGGTCAAACAGTTGCACCAGACGCTTGATCGGCTGGCCGTTGATTTTTTCGATGGTGTCGCCGGTTTGCAGACCCGCTTTGTGCGCCGGCGAGTCGTACCTGACACGATCGATCACAGGCTGCACGGCGTAAAGATCACCGCTCTTGATGGCGACTCCAGAGAGCCCCGGTCGCAAATCTTTCCCCAGTTTCAGTCGATCGAGAACGGCGTACACATCATCCAGAGGAATCGCGAACCCGATGCCGGAATCGTACCATTCGACGCCTGCCGATTCGGAATTCCCCTGCGGAGACAGCGGGACGAGGATCCCCATGACTCGCCCGTCAGTATCGACGAGCGGGCCTCCGTAGTTGACCGGCGAAATTTTTGCGTCGGTCTGGATGGCTTTCCCCCAGACTCGATCGACGGCGCTGACGATTCCAACCGAGATACTCGGCAGGGCTGAATCGTAAGTTCGCCCCAGAGCGATCGACCACTGCCCGACTCGGACGCCATCCTTCGGCGCGGCCTGTGGAACTTTCAGGCCGGCGACATCGACTTTCAGCAGCGTGAGCATGTGCAGCCGATCGGTCGCCACTGTCTTCGCGGGAAAACGGCGACCATCGGGCAGAGTGATCAGCACTGAAGCGGGCTTCGACAGAAAGTTGAACGCGCTGGAGACGATGAATCCGTCTTCACTGACAATGACTCCTGATGTTGGCGCCGTCGAGGTGAGCGTTTGACCGACGATGTCAAGACCGCCGACCGTGTCGATTCTGACAATCCACGGGCTGGCCAGAACTGCGGCCTGTTTGAAAGCCTGCTCCTCGGCCAATTCCAGCTGCGCGCGGGCTTTGAGTTGAAGTTCCGCTTCATCAGCCGCTGCGTGACGAACGCCCACTCCGAACAACATGCACAGCATCGCTGACGCGGAAATTACTTTGACCATTTCGAACACCTTTGCCGAACGCATCATGTAGGGATGGCACTGCCCAACAGAATCCGACGCAACGAAGGGCAGTGTGCAGTGTGCGTCACGCTCTGTCTTACGCACTCTGCGACTCATTACGACTACTTTCAAAAAGTGGAGTTGTCTGAATACTGGATCGTGCGAAACCGAATGTCCAGACGCGAGTGATTGTGACGTCTTCGAGCGGGCAGTACAGTCCGCCGCGAACCTGCACAGAAATCAGGGCACAAAAATCACGCTCGAAGGAGCACGCCGTGAGAAGCGACAACCGCCAGCCGGACGAATTGCGGCCAGTTGAAATTACGCTCGGATACACCGGCAGCGCCGCAGGAAGTGTATTGATTAAGGCGGGCAGAACGACGGTCCTTTGCACAGCGAGTATCGAGAACTCGGTACCGCCCTGGAAAATGCGGGACGAGATCCCAACCGGATGGGTGACTGCCGAATACAGCATGCTGCCTGGCAGTACGACGCCGCGAAATCGTCGTTCGATCGGAAAACTCGATGGCCGTTCGAGTGAGATCCAACGACTGATCGGGCGTAGTCTGCGTTCAGTCGTCGACTTTGCAGCGCTCGGGGCGCGAACGATCACCATCGATTGCGACGTGCTGGAAGCAGACGGTGGGACTCGGACGGCGAGTATTACTGGTGGTTACATCGCGCTGGCTGCCGCCCTGCAGACGCTTCAGGCCGAACTGCCGACTGATCGTCCGGTGCTGACCGCAAACGTGGCAGCCATCAGCGTCGGGATGGTCGAAGGCGATGTGCTACTCGACTTGTGCTACATCGAGGACAGCGCAGCCGAAGTTGACATGAATGTCGTCATGACCAGCAACGGTGAGTTCGTCGAGGTGCAGGGCACAGCTGAAGGTCGAACGTTTGGCCGGGATGTTCTCAACCGGCAACTCGATTTCGCAGAGAAGGGCATTCGTGAACTGGTCGCTCTGCAGAACCAGGTGCTGGCCTGCGAGTAGTCAAGGCATTACCAGTCCGCGCAAAGCCGAACGCCTGATCGCGTGGCTCTGTCGGATTACGACAGAGTTGTCACGCGACCAGACGATGTGTTACCTGAACGGCTTCTGAGGCAGCCAGCAATTGCTGATTGCTTCGGTTCCCATCGACTTTCGATTTGTCGAGCTTAAACGTAGCTCGGCTCGAGCAGCTGATTCACTTTGTTGACCAGCTCTTCATTCGAGAACGGCTGGTTGATGTAGCTATCGGCTCCCGTTGGAAGTGGAGCGTTAATTCCTGGAGCTGTTCCTTCTGTCGCGACGAGCATGACTTTGACGCGATCCATGCCGCTGGCTGTGCGGATGAAGGCGACGATGTCGTTGGCACTCAGACCTGGGATACGCAGGTCAAGCACCATGACCGATGGCTTGAACGTTCCCAGCAGCGAACCTGCGTGGAAGCCGTCCGAAGCGACAGTTGTTTCAAAGCCCGAAGCCTTGAGTGCTTCGTCAACCTGACTCGCCAAAGCCGGATCGTTCTCGACGATCAGGACTCGCCGCTCTTTTTGTGAGAAGTCCTCCGGAATCGGCATACTGTTTACTTTGAGGAAATCGAGGAAATCCTCGACCGTAACGCGATTGTCGCCGCGTCCGGGGAGCTGGTAGGCGGTTAATCGTCCGCGTTCAATCCAGCGAATGACGGTGCGAAAATTGACTCCGCAGTACTTTGCGATTTCGCCCGTTGTCAGAATCTGCTTCGGTTGCATGGCACGCCGCCTTCTTCGTCACGAGGTATGTCTTCCCGCGATCTGTCGATCCGCACTCTGCAACTGCCCATGTAAAAGCAGAGTTCGGTCTTACAGATTGTCCAGACGATCCTCTTAGACTGATACGAAATGAAACTCCCACTCAATCGTTGGACAGAACTCCATTGTCCTGTCTGTCCGCAGCGTGCGAGACCGGGGGTTGTCGCCTCTTTGGCCCATCTCAGTGGTTCGCTCCATGCCGGAACCATCATCGATGAAAGGTGACCTGGATTTCGAAGGGAGGGGTCCAACCAGACGAAAGTTCGTCTGGCGATTTCCGTCTCCGGTAGACTCGCACAAGGAACCTAGGTCACGTGCCAGGTCTGTCAAACGGGGTTCTTTAAGTGTTTCCGCTTTTTGTGCAGATGAGCCAGCGAAGTCAGACCAAACGGAAACGTTGTGCCGGTTTCACGTGCCATGCCGGTTGTGATTCGTACGGTTGTCGCGACTGTCGGAACCGATAGAGTGCAAAGCCGCTCCCTTCCCGGGCCGGAGTTGATCGCTCTGACTTCCGCTGTCCGACTTCTGAAGACTTGCCCATGCAGGTAGCTGCTGCAATCAGTCTGTTGATCACCGCCGCCCTTGTCGCATCCGGGCTGAAGCGGCTGCGCGGCACGACGTTGACGACAGCAGGGTGGTGGAGCGTCGCTGGGTGCGGCATTGCGTTGACTGCTCTGGTCCTTGAGCTGGTCGTTCCTGCAGGGCGGTCCGGCTGGGCGGATCTCTGCTGGTATCTGGCGGCGGTTGTGTTGTTGTGTCCGGGCATTGCCGTGCTTGGGGCTCGGCGACCGAATGCTCAAGTCTGGGGAATGTTTATTCTTGTTCCGCTTGTGCTGGTTTTGATGTGGCCGGCTGCGGCCTCGACGCGAGTCATCAAAGCCGGCGTTCCACTCGAACTCGAAGAGCCGGCGATCATCGGCTTCGGCATTGTCCTGATCATGGGCTGCGGAAACTATTTCGGGACCCGATACACGCTGCCGACAATTCTCTTCGTCGTCAGTTTGATGCTGCTCGTTGCTCCCCTGTCCGCGACCGTGCCTGAGGTCTTTCCGGATCGTGAACTCGCTCGTCTGCTGGCTTCGCTGGCGTTGTGCTGTGCCGCCGGGCTGGCAACGTTACGGGCTCGTCATTGGAATTCCACAACGGTCGATCGATTTGACCGGTTGTGGATCGATTTTGTGGATTCGTACGGTCTGGTCTGGGCAAAGCGAGTGATGGATCGAATCAACGAGTCGGCTCAGCACGAAAAGTGGATGAAGCATCTGGAACTGCATGGCTTCGTCCCGACCGCGGAATCGTCGTCGGCCGATGAATTGATCCGGACCGAAGAACGCATCGAGCATACCTTTCGCTGGCTGTTGAAGCGGTTCGTCGAACCCGAGTGGATCGACGCGAGAATAGGCGCCGGATCACTTGCAGTAGAAAAAACGAGCCATGGATAAACGCCGATGATTTCGTCAAATCGGTTCTTCAATTCGTGCCGATTCGTGTAAATCCGTGGATCAATCTTCTGCTGGAATCTACCGGACGTGACTCGAAAAAGGGAACGCCGACGAATAGTTCGTCGGCGTTCTCCAGTTTGTCAAAAACTAAGGACACTTTAGCTGGGCAGAAGATCTTTGACGGTGTCTCGCTCTTCTCGAAGTTCGGCGATCGTCGCATCGACCTTCGCCTGAGCGAAGTCGTTGTGCTCGAAGTCGGGAGCGGCGGTCCATGTCTGACCGTCACTCGTGAGCGGAATGCTCGCGATGAGACCTTCGTCGATTCCGTAGCTGCCGTCGCTGCAGACGGCGGCGCTGAAAGTCTGGCCGGTCGGGGTTGGAAACCAGATGTCTCGAACATTATCGAGCGCGGCGTTGGCTGCCGATGCCGCACTGGATGCTCCGCGAGCCTTGATGACTGTCGCTCCCCGTTTCTGGACAGCCGAGATGAACTCACCCTGCAGCCATGCTTCGTCACCGATGACTTCTGCGGCGGGCTGGCCACCGATCTTTGTGTTGTAGAAGTCAGGGTACTGGCTGGCCGAGTGATTGCCCCAGATCGTCATATTCTGCACATCGGAAACATGCTGACCGGACTTCTGAGCAAGCATCGAAACGGCCCGGTTCTGATCAAGCCGTGTCATGGCGTACCAGCGATCTCGCGGCACGTCCGGAGCGTTCGACATGGCGATCAGGCAGTTCGTGTTGCAGGGATTTCCCACAACGACGACGCGCACATCTTTGGCGGCTGCCGAGTTAATGGCCTTGCCCGTGCTGGTGAAGATCGGCCCGTTGATTCGAATCAGGTCGGCTCGCTCCATGCCGTCTTTGCGAGGCACGCTGCCGACACACAGAACCAGATTGCAACCAGCAAACCCGTCTTCCAGATGATCACTGTCCGCTTTAACGACGCCGGCGAGCGTCGGGAACGCACAGTCGTCAAGCTCCATGTGGACGCCGTCCAGCGACGGCAGAACTGGCGGAACTTCGACCAGATGGACGATCACGGGTTGATCCGGACCAAAAACCTGCCCGGACGCCAGACGGAAAACAAGAGCGTAGCCAATGTTTCCAGCGGCTCCGGTAACAGCAACGCGAATCGGATCTTTCATGGCGAACTCCTGAATCCTCAATCCTGAACGGTGTGGTGATATCTTAAGCGGCGCGGGATTCTAATGGTGGTCCGCGCTGAGACACCACTGTCGGGCATACTCCAATTCGTCCGTCAGCCTTGAATGAGTAGAACCACGGAACACACCGAATTTCACGGAAGAAACCCGTGTTCCCGTGCCAGCCACTCTCGACCCCTGGTGACAACCTGCACGGAGAACGGCAGCCACTTCCACGACCGCACAGAGTGTTCTGTGTTCTGAAACTTCACGGAAATGTCGCTTTCGGATACTCGCGAAATGTGTATCGACGCGTTTTTTTAAGTTCGTGTTAGTTGATATGGTCGTCGGTCAACTGGGTTCGTTCGTGCCGAAATTCACTTCGGAATTGATTGAACGCCCGTGTTTGGTTCAAATGGCTCGCTTCGAACCAGCTACCTGAGAGTGCTGGGACTGATTTTCCTGTCCGGGGCACTCTTCCCGATGAGCCGTTCGGCAATTCTTGATCGAATCCGTAGCCGGGTTCCGGTAATCGCCCCCTCGATGCTGAAGTGCGACTTCGGCAATATGCATCGAGAGATTGAGCTATTGAACTCGGCCGGTTCTGCGGTGCTTCACTGGGACGTGATGGATGGGCATTTTGTCCCGAATCTGTCATACGGCCCCATGGTGATTGAGAAAATGCGGTCGATGACCAGCGCCATTTTCGATGCTCACCTGATGATATCTGAGCCGGAAAGGTATCTCGATGAGTATCTCAAAGCCGGCTGCGAGGCGATTACTTTCCATTACGAAGCGGTTCCGACTGCCAGTCCACTGCTGCGGCGAATTCGTGACGCCGATGTGGTGGCAGGACTGGCGATCAATCCGGGCACGCCAGTTGAAAAGATCGAGCCGTTCCTGTCCGACTGTGACCTGGTGCTCGTGATGAGCGTTGAGCCGGGGTTTGGCGGGCAGAAGTTTATTCCTGACGCATTGAGCAAACTGCGTCGGCTTCGGGAACTGTGTTCTCCGGAGACTGTGCTTTCCGTGGATGGCGGTGTTGGTCCTGCGACTATCGCCGACTGTTCTGAAGCGGGAGCAGACTTGTTTGTGGTCGGCAGTTCTGTATTCGACGAGTCGGACTACAGTACCGCCATTCACGAGCTGTCAGCACTGGCAGGTCGCCAGAGCAGCTCTTTCCAGTAACGGAACATTTCAATGTCCACAGTCGTTCTGGTTCGACCAGGGTGTACTGACTTTGACGAGCAGAAGCGTATTCAGGGCTCGCTTGAGTTACCTCTTAATGAACGTGGGCAGTGTCAGCTTGCGAAAGTGATTGACGCGATCCGAGACCAGCCGGTCGAAGCGGTCATTACCAGTCCGTGCGACCCGTGCCGCTCTACAGCGGAAGCCGTCGCTCAAGCGCTCGACATCACGCTCAAAGAAAAAAAGCAGTTGTGCAATCTCGATCAGGGATTGTGGCAGGGGCTCTGCGTCGTCGAGATACGCAAAAAATTTCCTCGGGTGTTCAAGCAGTGGGAGGAATCTCCTGAGACCGTCTGTCCCCCGGAGGGAGAGACCGTCGAGGTCGCTTTCGAACGAATCGCCGAGGCTTTGAGGAAGCCACTGAAGAAGTACGACAGCTTCGTAGTGGTGGCTTCCGAGCCACTGGCGAGTCTCGTAAGCTGTATGTTACGAGGGGCGGTGCCAGAGGATATTGGGGATGCCATGTTTGGCTGCTGTGAAGATCACCTCGTCGAGATCATTCAGACCAGCGGTTCAGCAGATGATCGAACGGGATCCAGCGAATTGATTCCGCTCGCTGCTGCAGCCGGTAATGAATAAAGGCAACTCAATATGAGTCAGGCCAAACCGGATGTCGAGTCCTGGCAGGACCACATGAAACGGCAGAAACGCGGCGTTCCAGAAGGGCTCTGGCAACAGTGTCCTGGCTGCAGCGCGACGGTGTATCGCCGTTCGGTCGAAGAAAACCAGTACGTCTGCGCGCAATGCGATCACCACTTCATTGTGCCTGGAAAAGTGCGGGTTCAACAACTGCTCGACACAGACAGTTTCGAAGAGTGGTTTGCAAATCTCAGACCGTGCGACCCACTCGGTTTTGTGGACAAGAAGCCGTATGCCGAACGTCTCGTCGTCGAACAGGAACGCACCGGACTTACGGAAGCCTGCATTGCCGGACGGGGCTATATGCGAGGTCGTCCGCTGGTGTTTGCTCTAACTGATTCCAACTTCATCATGGGCAGCATGGGCTCAGTCGTTGGCGAGAAGCTGACTCGAGCTATAGAAGCCGCGACGGAAAAGCATCTGCCCCTGATTATCCTTAGCGGTTCCGGTGGAGGCGCACGAATGCACGAAGGCATTCTCTCGCTGATGCAGATGGGGAAAACGTCAGCAGCACTCGCCAAGTTTCGTGAGTCAGGTGGTTTGTATATCTCGATCCTGACGCACCCGACGATGGGCGGGGTCGCCGCCAGCTTTGCCGCGCTTGGCGACGTTATCATCGCCGAACCGAAAGCGCTGGTAGGTTTTGCTGGTCCTCGAGTGGTTCAGGCGACAGTCAACGAGAAACTGCCGCCGAATTTTCAAACAAGTGAATTTCTTGAAACTGCCGGATTCGTCGATCGGATTGTGCATCGGCATCATCTGCGGAGCGAGGTCGCCCGCATCATCGACTACTGTGGCATGTGAGACCACGTGCGATGAACTTTCTAAATAAGTGGTTTAAGAGAAAACCGAAGGTTTTCCGCACCGATATTACCAAACGGTTCGAATTGATCGGGCGTGTCGGGCAGGGCAGCATGTCCAAAGTCTGGCGTGCCAATGACACGGTGTCTGGAAAACACGTCGCTGTAAAAGTCCTGGACAAGTACAAGACGGCGAGGTTCGAGGCCCGTTTCTATGGGCTCAACAAACCCACTGAAGGCGAGATCGCCGTTCAGCTCAAACACAAGTATGTCGTCAACACTTACGAGTTCGGCACGACGATCGACGACGAACAGTTTCTGGTGATGGAGTTTGTCGAAGGGGTCAGTCTTAGCTTTCTCGTCGACATGCAGAACGAGATGATGCTGAAGAATCGTCTGAATTTCATGCTGCAACTCGGCGAAGGAATTAAGTATTTCCACGAGGCCGGCTGGATCCACCGCGACATATGTCCGCGGAACGTGGTCGTCGATCCCGAAGGAGTCGTCAAGCTGATCGACTTTGGTCTGGTCGTCCCCAACACTCCGACATTCCAGAAGCCTGGCAACCGGACTGGTACGGCGTCATACATGGCTCCGGAGCTGATTAAGCGACAGACGACGGACCAGCGGATCGACATTTTCGCCTACGCCGTGACGTGCTTCGAGATGTTCACAAAACTACATCCGTGGGACACTGGCGAAACACTGGAAGCGGTATTGCAGGCGATCAATCAGCCTCCGAAAGACATTCGTGGTATGGCTCCGGGCATCGACGAGCAGATCGCGGCAACCATCATGAAGGGTCTGGAAAAGCACCCGAACGATCGGTGGCAAACAATCGACGAAATGATGCACCCCATCCGCGAGGCCCGTCAGCGACTCAAGCAGGCCGCTGCTGATCGCCGGAAACGAAAATCGAGAGAGTAATGGGCGCCCGGTGTGGTCGTTGTGGATGCTATTCCAGGCGGACTTTGTCACGATGTTCAACCGCATTTCGCAGAATTCACACGTCGACTCCACAAACGGGAGAGCACTGCAATGGTTGCTTCACGCCTCGGACTTTCGTCGTTGCTTCTGGTTGTGTTTGCATTGTTCGCCGAAATGGCGCCAGTGCATGCTCAGCTGACTGGCGAGGCTGCGACGAAGCCGCCGACTAAACCCGCCGCGATTCTCGGGCCGTTCAATGAATGGGTGGCGTCGGTGGCGTTCAGCCCTGATGGGAACCTTGTCGCAACCGGCACCTACGACGAGATCCAGATTTCGAAGCTCGGGTCTCCAAAGCCGCTTAACGCGGTCAGGCATAAACTCGGCCGAGTTCGCTGCCTCGTATTTTCGAACGACGGGACTCGTCTGTTTGCCGGTGGCTTTCGCCAGGTCGCGGTTCTCAATACGACGTCATGGAAAGTCGAGCAGGAATTCTCCGACCATCGTGCTTATGTCACGAGCATGTCGATTTCTCCTGATGGTCGGCTTCTGGCGACATCCAGTGAAGACACCACGGTGCGTTTGTGGAATCTTTCAGATGGCACATCGCGAATCCTGTATCAGGAACAGGACGACCCGGTTACCGGAGTCGCGATTTCTCCGGACGGCAGCCAGGTTGCCGTTGCTTCGGGAGACGACACACGTCCGACTCGCCCTGGGCATGTTCGACTGTTGAACGCATCGTCCGGAATTGTCGTACACGAATTTGAAGAACACGATCGCGCAGCGACGGGGGTTGCTTTTTCGCCCGATGGCAAGCGAGTCGCTACGACGAGCCTGGATGAAAAAGTAAAACTGCATTCGGTCGAAACCGGAAAGGTCGAACTCGAGTACGACGGGCATTCGCGACCGACGAACGCCGTCAGGTTTCTTCCGTCTGGTCGGCACGTGGTTTCCGTCAGCGGAGGCCGGGCAATTGGTAAGAACGAGATTCATGTCTGGGAAGCCAGCACCGGAGAAACAACGGCCTCGATCGATTCTCACAAGGGGCCGGTATTTGATGTGGCAGTCTCTAATGACGGAAGTCTCATTGCGTCGGCAAGTCGTGACGGAACGGTAATCGTCTGGAAAACTGAGAGTGTGTTGGGTTCTTCACGTGGAGCGGAAAGTATCGTTGCTGGAGTGGCCAATCTCGCTGCCCTGGCGAATTCACTGATCGGAAAGCCGGACGTCGGCGACAAGCCAGCGTCGGAACCGGCAGATAAAAGCTCCGACACAACTGATGCTGCTGACGCGGAATCGAAGAAACGAAAGACGATTCGCATCGGCATGATCGGCCTGGACACTTCGCATTGCATCGCTTTCACAAAGCTGTTGAATGATCCGAAAGCAACCGAGGATATTGCCGGTTTTCGAGTGGTCGCCGTTTATCCGAAGGGCAGCCCGGACATTGAATCCAGCACGAGTCGAGTGCCAGGTTACATCGAGCAGATGAAAGAACTCGGAGTCCTGATCGTCGACGACCTGGACGCACTTGTCGGACAGGTCGATGCCATCCTGCTTGAAACCAACGACGGACGACCTCATCTGGAACAGATTATTCCGGCACTCAAAGCAGGTTTGCCGGTTTTCGTCGACAAGCCAATCGCTGGCTCGGTGACCGATGCTATCGCCATGTTCGAGCTCGGGCGGCACTTCAAGACGCCATTGTTCAGTGCGTCGTCGCTTCGATTTTCGGAAGGGCCGCAGGCATTGCGAGCCGGATCAATTGGTCGCATTCTGGGATGCAGCACGTATTCGCCATGCTCACTCGAGAAGACGCATCCCGACCTGTTCTGGTACGGCATTCACGGAGTCGAGATGCTGTTTACCGTCATGGGTGCCGGCTGCGAATCAGTGACGCGTGCCAGTTCAACGGACTTTGAACTTGTTACTGGAACCTGGAACGACGGGCGGATCGGAACGTTTCGCGGGATCCGTTCTGGCACGAGCGGTTACGGTGGAACGGCGTTTGGCGAAAAAGGAATCGCTCCAGTCGGCAAGTACGGTGGGTATCGCCCACTGGTTGTGGAGATCGTGAAGTTCTTCAAGACTCGTCAGGTCCCGGTTTCAGAAGCCGAGACTTTGGAAATCTATGCGTTCATGGAAGCGTCCGACGAAAGTAAGCGTCAGGGCGGAGCACCAGTGACACTGGAAAGTGTCCTGAAAAAGGCGAGGGCCGAGGCCGCCGAGAAAGTGAAAGCAATACTTGCTCGTGAATAGTGGTCTGGCTACCGGTGTGCTGGTAACCCTCGCATGCCTGACACCGCGACATGTCATCTCGTGCCGTTTCTACCGATAAGGACAGAGCTTTTCGCTATTCCGCAGTCGGGAAATCATGTTTCAATCAGACATGCGACTGCTATCCTGTACGGCTGCAAGAGCTGGTGTTGAACGCCAGAATTGCCTGTCACATCTGCGGCTCCAGTGTTCATTGATTCGAGCGTAAGTTTCTGTTCCCCATCCGGCATGCCTGCTGGTCAGAAACTTCACAAGGTGATGGCCTATGTCTATTGCGTCACTACTTCCCGGCTCCATGTCATCTGGAGAGATCCAGATCATCGATCCGGATCGTGGCGCTGAAATTCTGCGACGTCACGAATCCCTTTCGCAGTTTATGGTGGAGCAGTCGTTCGACAGCCTGCTGCTGACGCGCCCCGGTAATTTCTCATGGGCAACGGCAGGCGGTAACTGCACTCGCGGAAGCCTTTCTGATACGTCGGCGGCGTTGTTTGTCACGCCGGAAGCCCGTGTCGTTCTGAGCCGGAATACCGACTCCGGCCAGTTGTTTGATCGAGAAATCAGCGGACTCGGATTTCAGCTTAAGGAGCGGACATGGCAGGAAGATCTGCAGTTGCTGATGGGCGATCTTTGTCGAGGCCGCAACGTCGCCTGCGACTTTCCGTTTGAACGCTGTCAGGATGTTTCACCGCATTTGAATGGGATGCGTCTTCCGCTTTCCAAATCAGAACGGAAGTCGTTGCGAGTAACAGGCAGCTTGGTCGCTCACGCAGTTGAAGCGACGGCTCGTTCGTTCAACAGAGGTGATTCCGAGGCAGAAATCGCGGGACAACTCGCTCACCGTTTGTATCGCCAGAAGATAATTCCGGAACGAGTGCAGGTTCTGGCCGACGGGCAGGGACAACGATACCGACACTGGAGTTTTGGCAACGACCCGATCGAAAGGTATTGCACAATTGCCGTCATCGGTAGACGCGAAGGCCTGCATGTTGGTGCTGCCAGAACGGTCAGTTTCGGGCCTCTTCCAAAGGAAGTCAGAAAAGCGCATCTAGACAGTCTGCTGGTTCAGGCAACGGGAATGTTCTTCTCCCAGCACCAGTGGGAGATTTACGAGACGTGGAATCGGGTCGAGCGTATCTACGAGAAGTTCGGGCACTCGGAAGAGTGGCATTTCGCAGACCAGGGATGCGTCATGGGCTACGAAGTCTGCGAAGCTCCCATCGTCCCGAAAAGTCAATTCAAACTCGCAGCGGGTATGCCGATCTACTGGCAACCATCGATCGGTCAGGCCATGTCCGCAGACACGATTCTGATTGGCGAAAAGGGGTTCGACGTTCTAACGCCTATGGAGAACTGGCCGAAGATCGAGGTGGATGTAAAGGGCGTTCCCGTCCACAGGCCAGACGTGCTGTTGCGACCCGAGTAAAACCGGAACATCGTTTGGCGATTGATCGTCAAGTTGACCTGCGCAACGATGCGCCGAATGCAATTGCCAGGCTTAAACTGGTCGCTATCCAGGCATTCGGACGCGTCTGGTATAGTCAGGGTCTGGAAGCCACCTTGTTTATTCGGAATTGAGCATGGTGTTTTCGTTTTGTGTGCTGGCTTTGACGCGGACTGAGGAGAATTGATGCGTGCAGCCTGTGTGATCATCAAGCCACGGACGAACTTGGTCGTCGTTGTTTTCTTGCTGCACCTGTTTATTTCGGTGCTGCCGTGTGCCATGGCTCAGATCAAAGGGCAGGTAAGGGCTCCGCTGCCGGTAGTCGCTGAGGCATTAAACTCCGGACAGTTGCTGTCGGACGGCCAGCTCTCGGCGTTGCGCGACGTCGTTTTTCAGGAACGTCGTGCGCTGGTGCTGCTGGACCGTGCGCGAGTGCACCTGAAAGAGAATCAGCTAAGTCAGGCGTTCGACGCGTTGCAGACGCTCCTGGGAGACCCGCAGGAACTGCTGTCTCCCTCGCAGGATTGGACGCGTGCGCCGTCAGACAGTTTTTTTCTTATGGGCGGTCGGCTGCGGAGTGTGCGTCACGAAGCACTGCGCATGTTCGAATCGCTGACTCCGGACCAGTTGAAGTTTTACGAAAAGAAGTATTCGGCGACCGCACAAAGCGCTTTGGAAATTGCTCGCGAAACCGGTAAAGCGACGTCGTACCTTGAAGTTTCACGCCGTTGTTTTCCGACTCCGGCGGGCGCTCAAGCGGCTGATGAAGCCGCGACCAGACTACTGGACCGCGGCGAGGCTTCTCTCGCTGCGAAACTCTGGCTGGGAATCCTGCAGTCGAACGTTCATCGAAACCGACTGAATCCGCGATTGTTCGAGAAGGCGGCGACGGCACTTTTCTTCTCCGGAAACGACCAGCAGGCTCAGCAGGTGATTCAAGACGCAGAGGCCATCTTCGGAACGGTTCAGTTTTCTGCGGCATCGATCGAAGCCATCGTGCGACGGCATCCGGAGTCGCCCGGTTTGGCGCTGGCTGATGGGGCAGGAGCACCTTTCGGCAATCGAGCGAACAATGGCACGAGCCAAGGTTCCGTACCGTACCTGGCTCCCCTGTGGACGCAGCCTCTTTATGGTCATCGAGCTTTCGAGCTGCTGGCTGCCTGGGAACGTGACCGAGCTAACACGGAACTTGAAGAAACCGGCGTCGCCGTGTTTCCGATCGTCGTTCAGAACCAGCTGATCACTCGTGACCTTTACGGAATTCGAAGTTGTGATCCGAAAACCGGTCGGCAGTTGTGGCGGTACAACGCCACCCTTTCGGTACCGGATTTCGTTTCCAGACTGCGCGAGGCGGACCCAGGACGATCGACGACATTGATCGAGATGGCGTGGGCGGGAAACGCGGCTCAGGGGATCGTCACCTCAGACGGTCGACGAGTCTTCGCGATCGATTGGCTCGACTTTGAGGCTGCAGAACTGGGCGTGGGATTTGGCCCTGGATTCCCGCAGCCAACGTTGTTGCGAGCTTCAAATCAGCTGGTGTGCCTGGACATCCCCGCTCAGTCAAACAACGATTCAGAATCAGACGACGATGAGATTCGCCATGTGAAACCTGTGTGGTCAGTCGGAGGCCCGACAGACCCTGGAGCCTTGTCTGACCAACTGTTTCTGGGCGCACCCCGGTCTGTCGATGATGCCTTGTTTGTGATGACTGAATCACGGCGCGATCGCGAACTGAATCTCGTCAAACTGGACGCGGCATCTGGTCGGGTCGTCTGGGTTCAGAAGCTTGGTCTGGTTGAGCGAGCCGGTTCTCGCAGCGACGAGCGGCACCGAAATCTTCCAATGGCTCTTCCTGCCGTCGCAGATGGTACGGTGATCTGTCAGCCCGACACTGACATCATTGTGGCCGTCGATGCGTCTCTGGGAGAGTTGAAGTGGATTCACGCTTACGGACGAGATGGACCCAACGGTGCGCTGTCGGCAAGGAGCATCGGAGGAACGAGTAATGGGTTTCGTGGATTTCCTTCAACGCCGCTGATCCATCGACGATCGGTTCTCTGTCTGCCTCAGCATTCGGAGGACATCCTGTGTCTTGACCTGGTCACGGGAGACCGCGTCTGGAAAGTCAAACGCGAAGACGATTACTACCTTGCGGCAGTGACCGACGGAGTCCTGGCCTCGATTGGTAAACACGGGATGCGAGGGCTCTCGCTGCAGGACGGCAGTAGCGTGTGGTCGGCTCGAGTCGGGCTTCCGTCCGGTCGCGGCACGCGCATCGGAAATCGGTACATCATCCCACTCAAGGAAGGCGGCATCGCGAGCGTTGAACTCGAATCTGGCGACTGGACTCGATCGTCCCTTGTCCCTGCCCTGGTGCAGAAGCGTTACCTGCGGTCGATCCAGAACACTGACGGGTTCCTGACAGCAGCTCGGGAATACAACCTCGCCCATTTCGGAATTGATGATGAACGAGTTCCGGACGAAGTTCGACCGGGCAATCTTGTCTTTCACGACGGACTTGTGTTTTCCGTCGGACCTCAACACCTGACAGCCTTTCCTGAAGTGCTGACGTTTCTTGCCGAACGTCAGCAACAGGCTGCACAGGGGCAAGCTGTCGACGAGTTGCTGGTTGCTCAACTGGAACTTTCAGCAGACCGCGAAGACGCCGCCGCCAGGCGTCTATCCGCATTACTGGCAATGATCGAAAGCGAGAGTACGCCGACGGCTTCCGAGTTAAGCACTGCGGACCGGGCCCGCTGGTTGCTGCGACAGTTGATCATCGACCGTCTGAATCGCGAAGCAAACTCACTTTCTGCTGGCCGTAGGCTGGAGATGATTCAGCAACTACAGGAGCTGTCGCAGCGCCCCCAGGAAAGACAACACGCACTGATTGAACGCGCTCAGTGGGAAGCCGAAAACGTATCGCCAGCCAGCGCGGTCCCGTTTGCCAGGCAGGCGATCGACACCGGATTGATTTCTTTCGTGCCAATCAAAGGAAACTCAGATTGTCTGGTGACCAGCGACACTCGAGCGCGTCACCTTCTTCAGCAGGGTTTGCGTTCCACCTCACTGTCTGATCGAGCGAGTCTTCAGGACTTGATCGAACAGGATTTGCAGGTCGCGGTGTCACTCGACACGGTCGACAGTCTGGAACGTTTTCTTCGGCTGTATTCCGCAGTTGCCGAGGCCGGAGCCGTGCGGAACCGGCTGGCTGATCGACTCATCCGAAACGGCAGGTTTCAGGCGGCCGAGTTACTGCTTCTGCAGAACCGATCGCATCACGACTCATCGACACGGGCTGTTGCCGAGGCATTACTGATTTCGCTCTGGAGCAAGTTGAGACTCAGCTATGAAGCCGGCGCGGCGTTGTACAGTTTCAGCAAGGAGTTTCCGAAAGCCGACCTGAACGCAGTGCTCAGCGACCGACTTGAAACGGTTCTTGCTGCGATTTCTTCGCGCGAAGATTCACCGGACAGGACTGCAACAGCGATCGGTCAATCGTTAATGACCGGTGCCGATTTCGTCAGCCTGTTTTCTGGTGATGAGTCCGCCTCGAAAATCTTCCGCGATCTTCATCCCCTCGACTGGCCTGTCCGCCAGATCAGGATCACGCAGCAGTCACTGGGAGCGTCCAATCCGTTAATTACGAGCCTCTGGAGCAATTCGCCGCGTCGAGTGACCTACAGCGAGCGTTCAGAATTTGACATCGTTCGGAATGCAAACGGACTGCAGAACGAATGGCAGATTCTTGATCGTCTCGCTGGCACTGAACGAGGCCGTATCAGGATGCCCGCCCGCATGACCATGCCCGGACCTCAAGGATACCGATCAGTCGGGCATCTCATGCCCATTGGCACGCCAGCCGGAATGCAGACGGTGTCGCTGCTGGAGATGCACGACGAACAACCACTGTGGACGCTGCAGTTTCCGCCGCTGGAGTCGAATCAAATTTTGATCGAGCCTGGCCCGGCGACTCCGTCGGTCTGCATCTTTCAGACGCGAAGGCATCTGTTTGGAATCGAGCCTGCGACCAGCCGAGTATTATGGCGGCGGTCAGATCTGGATCTGGCCAGCGGTGTGTTCGTAGACCGTGAAGCCGGACTGTTCGGCGATGAAAGTGTCCTGGTGATGTTTCACGCAGACCAGACACACTACACGGTCATCGCGTCACAGACTGGAGATGTTCTACGCGAAGATGAACTCAACGTCGACTTCCGCTATCCACACCGAGTGATTGGGCGAAAACTGTTTCACGTAACGCTGGGAACAGGCAACAGCGGCAAACGAATTCGAATCTGGGATCCGCTGACCAACGAAATGGAACTGGATGAGGAACTCGTCGACCGATTCTACTCGGCATGGTCGAGCGATGACGAACTCGCTCTGATGACGACTGACAGTCGCCTACGCGTGTTTTCAGCGGACAGGTCGAAAGTAATTGTCGACACGCAACTGACCAAAGAAGAGATTCGGTACATGTCTTCCCTTCGGGTGTTCTCCGACGAAGAGAATGTCTATGTAAATCTGCAACGGTCAGAAGTGACTGGTGATCCAGACAGGATTTATTCTCTGGCCAGCGACTCAGTCATCCCCATGGACAACGTCCATCGCGGATTGCTCGTCGCACTCTCTCGCGAATCCGGAACAATTCTGTGGAAGCAGCCCGTCCAGCAGCGAAGTTTTGTTCGCATCGATCGCGGTTCGCTGCCGTTTCTGGTCGGCCTGTCCCGCGTCAGCCCTAAACGCAACAGCAGTCTTCGCTCACTCGAAGTTCGAGTCATTGACCGCATGACTGGTGAGGATTTTGTCGAATCTGTCTCGCTGATTCAGGACAGGATCGTGCATTATCAGCTCGATCGTGATGCCGGCGAACTGCAGCTTCACGGTCTGGTCAGCCGGATTGATCTTGGGTTCAGTCGGCTGCCAAAGAGAATTCCACTTCAGGAACAGCCCCTGTAATGACGTAATAGATAGAAGGAAACGTCTTGTCGATCGGCTGCGAGATTCGGGCAACAGGAATCACTCTGTCAGCCTGAATTGGTCGGACAGGGAAGGTGCTTCCTGGAAACTGACCATCTTCTGATTCAGCAGGCGGTCAGTTGTCCCCGGTGTTGAATATCGTCCTCAGTGTCACCATGACAGAGAGGAGGGCTGATTCGTGAAGTGCACCGAGTTCAATGTCGCGGCGAACGATTCCGGCAACTTGTTTGTGCGGAGCTGCGTTCCCCGACCATCTGATCGATGTGGACGGACGCTCGTCATCATCCACGGTACCAGCGAGCATGGCGGTCGCTATCTGCACGTCGCCGAAGAAGCCGTCGCTCGCGGCTGGGATGTCATTATTCCCGACTTGCGGGGTCACGGAAGGTCGGATGGAATCGCTGTCCACATCGACCGATTCGACCGCTACATGCTCGATCTCGATACGGTCTGGCAGTACCTCGAACTGAACCCCAATCGGACGGCAGTCGTGGGTCATAGTTTTGGTGGATTGGTTTCAATCCGCTTCGCCGAGACACGTCGGCGACGCATGGCCGCACTCGTAGCCATGTCACCGTTACTGGGGCTGAAGATTGAGATCGACATCGTGACGCACGCTCTTGGTCGTCTAATGTCATTCGCTGCTCCGAAAACTCGATTCCAAAGCAAGGTGCCACCCGAGCACACAACTCGCAATCCTGACGCACTCGCCAGACGCGCTGCTGATCCACTGCTTCATCGCAGCGTCACAGCGTCATGGTTCTTTCAAATGAAACAGGCAGTCAGGGACGCGTGGGAGCAGGCTTCTGCTATCGATGTTCCGATTCTTGCCATGCAGGCCGGAAGCGACCAGATCGTCGATCCGCTGGCTGTTGAACCATGGCTCGAGAAAACCTCATCTATCGATCGAAAGCTGCAGGTACTTGTCGAGCATTATCACGAACTGCTCAACGAACCGGACTGGCGGACGACGGTGGGTGATCTGCTAATCTGGCTGGAAACTCGAGTTCCGCGCAGCGCCGCATCCGTTGACCGCTCTGTAACGTGACAGCTGCTACACGATCGTTGTCCCGTGCGGCTGCCGGATAGAGCCTGTACGTTTCGGACTTGAGTCTCAACGATGGTCTGTGGAAGACGGAACGCCCCGTGACGAGAACTCGTCACGGGGCGTGTTTGCTGCAGCGTTGTGAGAACTCATCCGAATGAGTACTCACCACCACTGTTCGGAGTTATTTCCGCCAGTTAACTGCGTAACCTACGAGCAACAGGCGTTGCAGTTCGACTTGCAGGCATTGCACGGCGCGGCTGGCTGACAGGCATTGCAAGGTACGGCACATGGAACCGCAACCTTTTCGATAATCGTCTTTTCTACCATTCGGCAGACCCTCACATCGACTTCTTCTTCGACCTGCACAGGAACGCAACGCGTTTCTTTGATGGTCCTCTTCGCAGGAACGCATTCCCAACGGCAAACTGTTTCATCAACAGTCTTCGTTTTCGCGACCCACTCGGAATAGTTGACTGTGGATGTGACGTCTTCCCATGTCGTTTCGCAAACCTTGCGAGTACAGGACTTCTCTTCCTGTTTCCAGCCACAAACCTCGTAAGAGTACTCTTGCTCTTCTTCAATCCATTCGCAGACCTTGCGAGTGCAGGTCTTCTTTTCAGGCTTGCGGACACAGACCTGAACTTCGCGAGTCTTTTCAGCCTTGTGGCATTCGTTGACAGTGTACTCGACGGTCGATTCGACGACGTTCGGTACCCAGACTTTCTGAGTGCAGGTTACTGGACAAGGATTGCAGCAGGCGTTGCATGAACCACAGGCGGATTTGCAAGGATTGCAGCCACCGACCTGAACCTGATGCTCTTCCCAGTGGCCTTTGTCTTCGCAGACCTTGCGTGTCTTTGTCACTGGAACGGATTCCCAGACCCAGTAGGTCTGTGTCTGAGCTTCCATCGATGGCACCATGACGGTGTATTCCTGAGTGACTTCCTTCCAGTGTGGCTTTCGGATTGTTCTGGTCGCAGTCTTAGTCTCACGAGTCGGAACGTTGACGGTGTACTTCACCTCAACGTCCTTCCAGACGGGTTTCGCCACTTTGCAGGTGACTTCACGAGATTTCTTCTCGCATTCGTAGTATGTCACTTCCCGGCTGACTTTGTCCTGCTTCTGCACCCACTCGTTGACGGTGATCTCACGATCGGTCGTTTCCTGCTTGTAGCTGGTTCGTGTGACTTTCTGCTTTTCTGTCACCCATTCAGAGACAAGAACTTTTCGCTCAACGTCTTTCCATTCGACAGCAGGCTGGCAGGCGGGCTGAGCCTGACATGCTACCTGTGGACAGGGCGCACACGTCGCTGCTGCCTTACAACATTCACCGGCATGGCTTTGAGTGCTCGCGGCGACGAGCATCACAACAGCTGCAAAGATCTTCTTCATTGGGTGTTCCTTTTCGTTCCTGGAATCGATACCTGAAAATTTTGATGCTGCACTCGACAGGGTCACTGATCGAATGCGCGGCAGGCACGTGAACTGATTGGCCCGCGTCAGTATCAGTTCCAGTAATGCCGTACTCATGACTGGTCCGGGCCTGCACAATCTGTGGTGGTCACAATCCTGCAGGCTTCGAGTTTCCCGCACATTCGTTTGCAGCACTACAAACCCGAAAACCAACTGACGATGTGTCTCCGCGTTCATACGAAAGCGAGAGGCAACTCAAATCACCTGGTTTGCGTTGAGTGTATCAAACGTGAATTCGCTACAAAAGTTCCCATTATTCCGAATATGCCGATTTTACAAAATAGGAAAGTATAAAATGTCGTAAATGAACAAATATGGATTAAGTTCGCGTGAAATCACAGATGTGGCGAATGGTCGGCGTCCAGGGGAAGTGCAGCTCATTGGCGCTATCAGGCGGGCAGGGAAAGCGGTGGCACAGGCGTCTGGTGGGACTTACCAGCGAGAGATGGCGTCCAGATCGACCGTGCGGACGTCAGCGGAAATCTGAAGGCTGGCGGTCAGGAAGGCTCCGACTTCCGACGACAGATGGCTCACATCGGGGAGCCGCCAGTTTTCGTGACGCTTCTGAATGTCGTGGATTCGAGTATCGGTAATCAGCTCGTTACCAGTGAGAAGCTTCCAGGCGGTGCAGCCGAGCGAGAACAGGTCTGCGCGAGTATCGGTCGGATCACCCAGTAACTGCTCCGGAGCCATAAAACGGGGCGTACCTGCAATCAGATTTGACGATGTTGATTCGCCGGTGTCGACAGGTTTGGCCAGTCCAAAGTCCATCAGTTTTACATCACCTTTTGAAGTCAGAATGACATTCGAAGGTTTGATGTCGCGATGAACGACTCCATTTTCATGGGCATACGAGAGTGCCGAGGCCAGTTGGGCCATCACCTTGCGGAATTGAGACTCGCGGAGCGGACCGTTCTTTCTGATGAACTCGTCCAGTGAGATTCCATCGCAGAATTCAAGTACGATGAAGAAGGATCGAAATGCTTTGAAGCGACCGAGCATTCGCACGATGTTGGGGTGTTCAAAGGCCTCGATCATACGTGCTTCGCTTTGAAACAGTTTCAGAGCGTTCGCATCGAAGACAAGCCGATGGCTCATCATCTTCAGAGCGACCAGGGCGCCGGTCTGCTCATCAATGGCCTGATACACGATCGCCATGCCGCCTCGACCGAGACGCCGCACGATCCGATATCGACCAAATCTCTTTCCTGTCAGCGCATCGCGTTCGCGATGTCCCAATCGTTGAGCCAGCAATTGAGTCAGCACGCGGCCGATGATCGGGAATTCGCTGGCCTGTTCATGAAACAGCGGCGCGGGGAGGAATTTTGCAGTGACGGTGGTTAAAGCGACGACATCGGCAGTCCGCGTTTCATCGGTCAGCAATGCCATTTCACCAAGGATCGATCCGGCTCCACACTTTGTTATTTCGTGAAATATTCCAGCTTCATCAACACTGCGAATGGAAACGCTCCCCTCAGTGACAAAATAGAGGCCGTCACCGGGATCGCCCTGTCTCATTAGAGGCTCACCGACCGGGAAACGCAGTTCTTCGAGGCTGTTTTCGATTCTATTCAGAATAACAGGTGGCAACTGGGTAAATGGCTCAACTTCGCCGAGAAGCGACGAGTGGTCATGGACGAACGACTCAGGTTCGTATGCCAGTGAGCTCTGATCAGGGTCGTCAAAGTCGAGCTGAGTCGCCTGGGGATCTCGCAGGTTGATCGCTTGCATGTCCGGTACATGAAATTCAGTCAGGACGTGCGCGGCGGTCGGCATCAGGTCACTTCTGGTCGAGCATGTTGGGTCGATCAGATGAGTTTCGGCGAGACTACTGGACTTCGACAGTTCGGCAAGTTGGTCCTGATATTTCGGAAACCGGACACACAGGTTCTGCAGGGCAACACTTGAGCTCGACTGATTGCTGCGCAGCAACAGCAGGAATTCCAGAGCGATCAGTTGCCATTCGAGTTCTGGCACGGGAGCGTTGATGCGATTACGGAGGAAAGCACAGTACGTCTCGGCTGGGATTGCCGATTCTGTGCCGTGTCTTTGTTGCTGATCAACCAGCAAAGCGTCCACACAGTCCTGTGGCGAGAAATCTGTCCTGCCGTGGACGAAGCCAAAGACATCGGGAGCTTTGCTATCGGGTACCCACATCAAATGAAATTCGGCAGCCGCCGGACGTCGAAGCAGTGAATTGAGATCGAATTCCGCCACACTGCGTCGAGGCACATCGCCATCGTTGAATAACACTGTCGAGTTGTGCGAACTGGCATTCATGCGGCAAATTTCAGTCTGACGGCGGCGTGATCTGCTACTTCCAGTAGACCTTCCGGACATAGACAATCACGACCGGAGGGACGATCAACGTTGTGATTGATGGTAGCCAGCCCAGAATCCCCTGATTCAATGAGGCGACGGTTGCCTTAACCACAAACTGATCAATGAGAACAGACCCGATAAACGACCAGAGCATGATGATCATGCCGAGACTCTTACGTTGCTGCTGCTCATCTTTCGACAGCTGGGTGAATGCTGGTTGAGCTGCCTGCTTTTTCGATGCTGGTGTCTTCCCGGCCTGTCTGTTCGGTCCGCTCGTTTTTGTGCCGGTGGGCAGATCGTTTGCAGCCGCAGCCTCTTCAGCAGCCAGCATTTCGTCCATTTCACCATAGTACCGCGTGATGCCCGCTGTAATACCACGTGGAGTTGCCAGAGCACGCCTTACCGGGAGGTTGAACCGCAACCTCAGTTCGTCTTCAAGTTCGTGAGTTATCTCGTCTGCGCACGCAACCAGCAGGACATCGTCGTCGATAAACAATGGGAGGATTGTATTCCGTTTTGCGACAGACTGCGGGAGCCGTTTGAGAATCCTGAATTCCGGAGCCATGTCTTCCAGCTCGACGAACGGTACGCCGAGTTCTGTCGCATAGGCCTGCGTCGCTACCTGATCGTCGACGAGTTTCATCTGAACGACTGCATCTCGCATCGAAAGTCCGTGAGATTCTGAGTAATCCTGAGCATCCTTCATCTGATCGCGATCGATGTGTCCCTGCTTAACCAGGATTCGTTCCATCGGCACGACGCTCGATTCGTCTTCCTCGAAGACTCGCCCGAGTCCTTCGTCATACTCGCGTTTTCGCTCGGGATCTGTCAGACAGAGCATCGCTTTTGCAAGTTCGTTCAGCAGTGTTTGTGACAGAACGGAATACCTGCCGGTGGCGTATTTGCGAACGTGCGCGTTGAGCTTTTTATAATTCGCACGAACTTTTTCCGTCGAATCTTCGAACTTGACCAAACGCAACAGCTCATACTGATCGGGCGGTCGAGGTCCGTCAGGAATGCCCAGCCATTCTTTATAGACGTCAAGTTCCACGTTGCTGACTCCTGTGGATTACTGTCGCTCGGTGCGGAAAATCCAGTTCTGAAATGTCAGACAGCGGAGACATGACAGGCATGCCTCCGCTGCTTGTTCGCGAGCCAGGTATTGCTTTACTCGACTTCGTACTTCTGCGCGAGCCCGGTCATCATGTCGATGTTTTCTTCGGTTCCGCCAAGATTATCGCGAATGATTTCGGTTGCAGCGGCGGTGTTTCCGACCAGTTCCTTTGCCGTAACATGAATTCGGCCCGCCGAATCATATCGGTAAGTGACTTCGACCGGTGAACCTTTCGGAAGTCCGGTAGGTAAGTCGTAAATTCGGAAGTCGCCGATTTGCTCACAAGCCATCGGATCCGGCGAGTCACCTTCGAGCACTGAAACGTGAATTCGCTGCTGGTTGTCCGAGTTCGTGACGAAACGCTGAGTTCTCTCAAACGGAATCGACGTGTTTTTTGGAATCATGATGTGGTTGATCTTGCGAGTTTTCTCGCTCGGATCGGTCACCTTCACGCCCAGCGAGTGCGAGTTGACGTCGGATGTCGTCACCGAGCGAAGTCGGGTGATGATTGCCTTGCCCATGCGGGACTCTCCGCCAGTGGCACGAGCTTCGAGGATGGCGGCGTGGATCGCCGCGCCGCGGGCAACCGCTTCTTCGGGAGCAACGTCGCGACTCGGCTTGCGTCGGCACACCTCGACAAGCATCTGCTCGACAACCGGCATGTTTGTTGAACCGCCAACCAGAACGACTTCATCCAGGCCTTCCGGTTCAACTCCCGACTGCTGCAACACCAGTTCCGTGGTGTCACGGGTTCGTTGCATCAGGTCTGCGGTCATACGTTCGAAATCACCTCGAGTCAGAGACAGAGTCAATGATTTTCCCTGGTGGTAAACCGGGACTGCGGCTTGAGCGCGGACGCTCAACTCGCGTTTCGCCTTTTCACATTCCTGAGAAAGGATCTGTACGGTTTCCGGGTCGTCGCGAGGGTCGTCTCCGTGCTTCTTCAGGAATTGCTCAGAAACGTGGTCGAGGATTCGACGACTCCAGTCGAGTCCACCCAGCATCACGTCACCATCCGTCGCCAGCACTTTGAAGTTAGTTGGTGTGTAACGGACAACGGTCACGTCGAATGTACCACCACCCAGATCGTAGACCAGAATCGTCTTTTCAACCTGTGCAAGGTCCGTCCGGCCGAGTTCTCCTTTCTCCCAGGCATAGGCCAGCGTGGCGGCCGTTGGTTCGTTGATGATGTCGATGATGTTCAGTCCGGCAATTCGCCCGGCATCCTGAGTGGCCTTACGGCGAACATCGTTGAAGTAGTAAGGCACGGTGACCACCGCGTTAGCGATTACGCCGATGTGCTTTTCCGCGTCCTGCTTCAGTTTCTTGATGATCAGTGCTGACAGAAATTCAGGAGTCAGTTTTTTGTTCTGATAGACCACGTGGAAATCAGGATTACCCATTTCCCGTTTGATGGCCTCGACAACGTTCTTCGGATTTTCCATGGCGATCCGCTCGTTCGACGGACCAACCACAACTGTTCCGTCGTCAGAAAGCAGTACGACAGACGGTGTAATCACACGCTCGTCCGCGTTCTTGAGACAGTGCGGCTGACCATCGTCACCGAGTTGTGCAATCGTCGAGAATGTCGTCCCGAGGTCAATTCCTACTGTCTGTCCTTCGAGCAGCTTCATCGGTGTACCTTCGCGAGAGTTCGCTGTTGAAGTGATATGGATTGCCGTATTCAGACACTCTCACCCGAATTGCGGCGGCTCTACGGCTTTGCGTTTGCAGGATTCGAGTCGATAGCGAGAAGATGATCCTTCAATCTCAGGTCCCACAGGCATTCAACAAACCTGTCGGACAAACAGAAGCAGCCATCGGGAGATGCCAGTTGGGAACTCCGGACACAAACTGCCGCAGCGTGGTTTAGACCTGAACAACCTCGCAATCGTGCTTGAGTCCGCAGGTTTCGAGGCTTGCGCATTCTGTCAGTCGAGTTTCGGGGATGCAAGCTGACCCGGAAGTGCGCCGCCGTCAGTATCTGAGTGATCACTGTCTTCGAAAGCGAAATCCGTTCCGTCGACCGAGGTTGCAACATCATGGCCTCAATAACAATTCTCCGCTGAAAACCAGGCGAGTCGTGCGTACTATGGGCGAACGAATTCACTCTGGCCGGATGGGTACTGTCTTATGGCTCACATTCTGATTGTGGAACAACCGTCTAATGACAGTGCACGACTAGCGAACGTCCTCGCATCGGAAGCGCTGCAGTCTTTGGGGTTCGAGATCTCGACTGCCGACACTGTAATAGACGGGTTGCGGGTAGCTACTGATGACCGGGGACCGAAACTGGTCCTGATCGATTCCCGACTGCCTGACGGAGGGGCCTTTGAATTATGTCGCCAGCTTCGATCACCAGAGATGCAGCAGCGAGTTCCGGTATTGATCCAGACGACTGCCGGGATTGTGGGTGAAGTTTTGTCTGCGCTTGAAGCTGGAGCCGATGGCTATCTGGCTCGCGGCTTGCCGGGCAAAGTTGTTGTTTCGCGAATCCACCAGGTGCTGGAGCAAAATGAAGCTCGTCAGCGTCCTGAATCAGATGATTCGGATAAGCCGGCAAGCGGAGCACCTCGCGACGTTTCCCATGCGGCGACCGTAATGAGCCTGGGTCGTGAGTATCAAATCAACACATCTCGGGAGCAACTGCTGAACGTTCTTGTGTCAGCGTTCGGGGATCTCGTCAGAGTCAACGAACATCACGAGGCGGAACTCGCCCGTCGTCGCAAGGCGGAACAGCGACTGCGAGATTCAGAGGCACTCTATGCGTCGCTGGTTGAGAGTCTTCCCTTGAATCTGTTCCGCAAGGATCTGGAAGGCAAGCTGACTTTCGTAAATCGGCGATACAGTGAGTTGCTGAAGTCATCTGAAGAACAACTGATCGGGATGACCGATTACGACCTGTTTCCAAAGGCGCTCGCAGACAAGTACACCGCAGATGATCGTCAGATCGTCGAGACTCGCGAACTGTTCGAAGACACTGAGTCACATGCCGGAACAGACGGAAGCAAGCTCCACGTACACGTGCTTAAAGCGCCGGTCTACGACGCGGCCAAAAACGTCATTGGAACTCAGGGAATCTTCTGGGATGTCACGGATCGGTACGAGGCAGAAGCCGCGTTGGAGCGTGAACGATTCCTGCTGACGAGCCTTCTGGAGAAGATCCCGGACAACATTTTTTTCAAAGACCGTGTTGGGCGGTATCTGAGAATCAATCACGCAATGGCTCAGCGACTGGGGCTCCGCTCTCCCGAGGAGGCCGTTGGAAAAAGTGCTCGCGACTTTTTCGGCGAGGCATACGCCGATCAGATTCACAAGGACGAGCAGGAAATCATCCAGAACGGCGCCCCGGTTGTCGGCGAAGAGGAACTGGTCAATTGGCCAAACGGGTCGCAGACATGGGTCTCCGTAATTCAAATGCCGCTCAGGGAGGATGATGGTCGCATCGCCGGGATGTTTGGTTTGTCCCACGATATTTCCGACCAGAAACTGGCTCAGCAGGCGATGCAGCAGGCTCGTGATGCGGCTGAAGCTGCCAGTGAAGCCAAGAGCAACTTCCTGGCCAACATGAGTCACGAAATCCGCACGCCAATGAACGCGATTATTGGCATGACCGAGCTGGTTCTTGATACGAAACTTGCGCCCATCCAGCGCGAATATCTGACGATGGTTCAGGAATCCGGCGAGTCACTGCTCAGTGTCATTAACGATGTTCTGGACTTTTCGAAGATTGAAGCTGGTCGATTGGAACTTGATTCGCGACCGTTTTCTCTGCGGGAGAATGTTGGTGACACCTTGAAGTCACTGGCCGTGCGGGCTCATCGTGGGCAGATCGAAGTTGCCTGTCACATCGCGCCGGACGTGCCCGAATTTCTGAGCGGTGATGCCGGTCGGCTGCGGCAGGTTGTGATTAATCTCGTCGGAAACGCCATCAAGTTTACGAATGAAGGTGAGGTTGTCGTCGATGTCGCCAACAGCGTCCCGGACTTTGCCGCAGGGACTCAGTGGGTACAAACACAGACCGAGGAGTCGGCAGCTGAGTCCCAGTGGTTGCACTTTCAGGTTCGTGACACAGGCGTTGGTATCCCTGAAGACAAACTGCAGCGAATCTTTGATGCGTTTGAGCAGGTGGATACGTCGATGACTCGTCGCTACGAGGGGACTGGTCTGGGCCTGGCGATTTGTTCGCGACTCGTCGAACTGATGGACGGTCGCATCTGGGTGGAAAGCGAAGTCAATCAGGGAAGTACGTTTCACTTCACCGTCCGCTTTGCGTTGGCTCCAGAAACATTCCTGTTGCAGGCCGGGCAGCGAACCGCCAGTGTCGAAGGTAAGCGGATTCTCGTCGTCGATGACAATGCAACGAATTGTCGTATTCTTGAAGAAGTTCTGCTGAACTGGCTGACGCGACCAACGATCGTCAACGGAGCTGCGGCGGCGATCTCGGCAATGGAAGAAGCGGAGGCTGACGGACAGCCCTTCGACCTGCTGCTGACCGATGCCAACATGCCGGATTTCGACGGATTCACTTTGGTCGAGCAGCTGCGTGCCCGTGGCGATTTGACAGTTCCTGTCATCATGATGCTGACATCCAGCGGGAGGTCCGGCGATGTTGCTAAGTGTGCCGAGCTGGGGATCTCGGACTATCTGATGAAGCCGATCAAGCAGTCGGAACTCTTCGATGCAATTGTGGAATCGCTCGGCGTGAGTGTAACTGTTGACGAAAGCTCCTCTCACGGTGCGGGACCTCGTCCGCATTCGAGGTCGTTGAATACACTGCTTGCCGAAGACAGTATTGTTAACCAGCGACTGGCGACTGCGTTACTCGAAAAATGGGGGCATCAGGTCACGGTCGCATCTACGGGAAAGGCCGCGGTTGAAATGTGGCAACAGGGCACGTTTGATGTGATTCTGATGGACATTCAGATGCCCGAGATGGACGGCCATGACGCGACACGAGCGATCCGAATGGATGAATGCCGTACGGGATCTCACACGCCGATCATTGCCATGACAGCCCACGCTCTGAAGGGCGATGAGGAGCGGTGTCTGGCAGTTGGAATGGATGGTTACATTTCGAAACCCATCCGTGCTCCACTGCTCTACCAGAAGCTGGCGGATATTTGCGATCAGCGTCCTGCTGAAATCGATGAACCCGCACACAATGATTTGATTCCCGCAGCGACACCAATGGCCAGTGCAGTCGTTGACTGGAATGCCGCTCTGGAAGTCACTGGAGGCGACAGCGAACTGCTCGGAGAGATCCTCGAGGCCGTTATGATCGAGTGCCCTGAGCAGTTTGAAATACTGCAGACCTCGATCGAAAAACGCGACGCGGCCACCGCGCGACGTGCCGCTCACACGATTCTCGGAAACATGCGTGCGATCTCGGCGACCGACGCCATGAATAAGGCGACCATCGTCGAAGGGCTTGCGCGAGATTCACAATTCGATTCACTGTCTGTGCCCGTCGCAGAACTCCGGCAAGCGACCGATTCCGTTTACGATGCCATTCAATCGTTTATCGCAAGGTGATCACTGCCCGAGCCCTGTTGTTCTACGATCGTTTCAGTCCATCCAACAGAATCGCCTCAAAGTCGCAACAACAGACTCGCATTTTCGCCGGGTTGTTCTTCTTTGCATGTTCTGCGATTAAAACATCCGAGGTATCTGGCGGCTCAATCCCACAGTTCTCCCGACAGCGGTCAAAACTTCGTCAGGCACAGCCTGGCTTGCAGGCGTGCTTACCCCCATGACGACTCTCACTATTTCAAAGTCGATTATCGTTGGTACTGCCGGGCACATTGATCATGGCAAGACTCGACTGGTCGGAAAGCTGTCGGGCATCGACACGGATCGATTGCCCGAAGAAAAGGCCCGAGGAATTTCCATCGACCTCGGCTTTGCTCACATGCGAGCGGGTGATCTGCAGCTTGGCATCGTCGACGTTCCCGGTCATGAACGCTTCGTGCGAAACATGGTTGCCGGTGCGACGGGCATTAACGTGGCGATGCTGGTCGTCGCGGCTGACGACGCGGTGATGCCGCAGACTCGCGAGCACCTCGATATCATGGATCTGCTTGGAATTCGAGTGGGACTTGTTGCGCTCACCAAGATCGATCTCGTTGATGAGGACATGGTCGAACTGGCTCGCTGCGACATCGAAGACAATCTCACCGGGACATTTCTCGAAGGCTGCCCGATCGTGCCAGTGTCTTCTGAGACCGGCGAGGGGCTTGACGAACTCAAGGCGACACTGCTGGAAATCTGCAGTAGCATCCAGTTGCCGCAAACGCTTCCGCTGTTTCGAATGGCGATTGATCGAGTGTTCTCGATACCCGGTCATGGCACCGTCGTGACCGGTTCGGTGCTCAGTGGTGATGTCCATGTTGGTGATTCGCTGGACCTCTGGCCCGAGGGGCGGGAGGTTCGAGTGCGCAGCGTGCAACGGCACGGCGAACAGGCCGACGAAGCCGGCAGTCGTCAGCGAACCGCGATCAATCTCGCAGGTCTGAAACACGACGAAGTCTCGCGCGGCTGCGAACTGGCTACGCCCGGATATCTCAAACCGACAAAGCGATTACTGGTGGATCTGAAGTTGCTGGACAGCGCGCCGATCGGATTGAAGAATCGCATCGAAGTTGGCCTGCATACGGGAACTCGCGAGATTCCCTGTCGAGTCATTCTGAAGGGTCGGCGACTTGAGCCGGGCGAACGAGGTTATGCAGAACTCCGCTTGTCAGAACCAATGGTCGCGACCTGGGGGCAACGATTTATCCTGCGGCGCATTTCGCCCGCGATCACGCTGGGCGGCGGCACGATTCTCGATCCGCATATTCCGGATCTGCACAGGATCCGGGACGTCGAAACAGTCGCCGAACAGCTCGCGAATCCGTCGTCAGAGAAACGACTGGCCGCCCGCCTGGCGCAGCGGGATGTGGTTTCTTCATCGGATCTCACACTGGCGAGTTCCATCGGTGTCATGCCGGACGAGTTGCAGAAACTGCTGACCAAACTCCGCAGTGACGGAAAGCTGGTACGGCTCGGCAAAGGCGACAGGGTTATCGAAATCCACGCCGATCGCCTGGAGTCGCTGGCGGGTTC
>JAQBWV010000037.1 GCA_027624335.1 Planctomycetota bacterium | reverse complement strand
CAACGCACTACCGACGATCAAACAGGCGGCGATGGCGTTCAGGGATCGCATCGTTCTCTCCGCCACAATGGGACCGTGTATCGATTTGGGCAGCCGACGCAGACTCGTAAAGAAGCGGAAGAAGCCGGCAAACGAATCAACATCGTAAGCGGAGGTCATCCTCCGCATCACGGTCAAGGGCGTCCGCAAGTATCCGGGTTGGCTCGACCGGTGGGGCGATGGTTATGCTGGGGCTGGTAAACCTCTCCTTCGTCCCAGAGGGTTGTTTCATGAACGCTCGCCCGTCCCGCCACATGATTGCGATTCTGGCGACGGTCGCTGCGCTGAGCTTGCTTGCCCTGCCGGCATTCATTGTTCCGCCGACGAAAACGGTGTCTCGCGCCGTTGCGTCAGAACTCGCGAACCGCGAACTGAATGGATCGGTCGACCGGAAACGGGAACCGGCAAAGCTGCCGTTGTCATGCCAACTCCAGCCGATCCGAACTGAGTACGTCGTGGGCGAATTGCCGGAGATGAGTGTGCGGATTACGAACGTCTCCGAGGGAAAATTGGTGCTCGTGGGGAGTCTTGATGCTTCGGACCTTCGTTGGCGTTATCCGCATTGCTATTACGAGATCGAAGGTCCTCCCGGATCGGAAACGCATGGCATGCCCCGCTGCGGAATGGTCAATCCACTGCGTGCTCAGGACTTTGTCACTGTCGCACCCGGAGCCGAATTTGACCCGAACGCGAAAGTCGACGACTACGGTTTCTTCGCAACCAACTTCAACTGGCGGAGCATTTCAGTACCTGGCACATACAGGCTGACTTACGTCTATTCGACGGCCAGCGACTCATCGGCCGAGTGGGTCGGCGACGGAGAGATGGGCGAACTCCGGAAGCTGGTTGATCAGGTTCCCAGAGGGGTGGCTCGCAGCAATACGGTCGAGCTGAAATTTGCTCCACCACCGGACGGATACGTCCCGCATACGAACTTCCCGCTGAATCACTCCGAGTCACAGAACCAGGGCGGGTGGTTTGTCTTCAAGCTGGTGTCTGGTGGCCCCATAAAGCCGATTCGCCAGCGTCTGATCCTGCTGTTCGACGGACTGCCCGACGGTGTGACTGGCGAACAGGCCTCACTGGAATTCGCCAATACTTTCAGCGACCTGCGCAACGATGTTTCGACGTTGCTCAAAGCCAATCCTGAAATGTCGCGACCCACCATGCTGGTCAGTCTGACGCCCGAGCCGAAAGTCCTCGCCGAAGTGTCAATCGACAAATTCGCGGCGGTGGAGAGTC
The DNA here is from genome assembly GCA_027624335.1 of Planctomycetota bacterium. Classification (GTDB taxonomy): domain Bacteria; phylum Planctomycetota; class Planctomycetia; order Planctomycetales; family Planctomycetaceae; genus JABMPE01. The sequence goes on along the minus strand of JAQBWV010000037.1, from coordinate 36,166 downwards.
ATTTCAAAGCGTTGCCAGCTACAGTCGTTTCCCGCGACGTTCTACTGCGAAGCGTTGTCGAGGTTGCATCAAACGACGACCACAAAGAAGAGTCGGTCGTGGTGCTGGTCTTCACGGAGCATGCATTCGACGCTGAGGATATTGCCGGAATCCGCCGCGCGGGCGACGAAAGGCAGAGCATCTCCGTTGTCAGAGTGACGCGTCGGAACGGCTCATGGATTCCGGAACGCGTGACAGGCAAGTGACGTGCTGGCCTGTGTGTCTCACGTATTGCCAGGGTTCAACCGGCGGCGGTCAGGATGCCAACCGACACGTCGTACAATGCGGATGGGTCAGACAACTCGTTTCGAGTTTTCTGAGTGGTTATGCCACAAGAGGCGAAGATTCAGGCATTATCGGCCATGACAACGAAACTCCCTTTGCTGACGCACTCAGACCTTCTAAAGAAGATTGTCTGGGCCACTCGCATTTTCCGGTAACGACGAACACGGTTGATCTACAACCGGAGAGAGTAATCAATGATCTCGTCGAACAGACCCTGGTGACATAAGGGAGAACTTCATGGCGAAGGTTCCATCAAAAAAGAAGATTGCTTCGACAACGTTTCTCAAGGCAAAGCGTAAGATCGCATCGGGACAGTTTGCGGATAAGACTTCCAGAATTCCTTCCAGCAAATTCGCCAGAGCGAAGAACACAGATTGCCAGGTGTCAGCAACAGATGCTCCGCTGGAACGCCCTACTGATGAACAATCCCGTCAGGATGCTTTAGCGATTCTGAAAGGACGAGCAGAGGCGATGAGGCCAGTGGACAAGAAGCCGAAAAAATGAATCGGGTATGCCCCGTCCTTCAGGGCGTCGGGAATTGTGCAGCCGACGTTGAATATGCAGCAGGAATAACGGACAAAGGGACCAACTCGAACGGACAGTTATCTACCTGATAGCTACGTCCATGCTGAATCCACAACATACTCACTGCTGCGATCATTGCATGACTCGCAGTGGCACCAAGTCACTTACAGGAGACTTCGCATGACACGTTACTTACTCCTTTTGTTCGCGATCACGAGTCTGAATCTGGACAGTGCGACTGCACAGGTGCGTCAACTGCAAGTGACGCAATCGTTTTCTTCTGCGGGGGGCTACTATATCGCCAATGACCCGTTGAGGATGCTCGTGATGCCGCAATTCGTTGAAGAACTCAAACTCACTGAAGAACAGATCGAGTCGATTCGTGGCGTGCAGCAGGAGATCAGTAAATCGCAGAGTGAGGCCTGGCAGGAAATTCAGAAGAGTCGGACGAATGGTACGCAGGTCGACTACAAGATGTATCAGGAAACACAGCGGAAGTTCCGCGAAGAGTCTCAGGAAAAGGTTACGGCACTACTGAACGACGATCAGAAGAGTCGACTGAAAGAATTGCAGATTCAGACGCAATTGAGAACCAGTGGTGTCGGTTCATTGAGTGGCGATCTGTTCGCAGACACCTTGAAGTTGAGCGAGGAACAGAAGCTGCAACTGGCGAAGAAGCAGAAGGAAATCCAGGAAGAACTTCAGCGTTTGATGAAAGTGTTCAAGGAAGAAATGGAACAGGAAGCTCTCGACGAAGTGCTGACAGACGAACAGACTGCCCTGCTGAAAAAACTGACAGGCAAGCAGTATGAATTCAAGCGTCCGGACTACTCACAGTTCAATCGAGGCACCGCCAAACCGACCACAACCGACAAAGTGATCGATGGGCTGAAGACGGTCGTCGACGAAGTCATAAAAGAAATCAAGCGTGACGAGTAAGACGCAGAGTACTACTCAGATAACTCTCGAAGAGTTGTACGAGCCACGCGAAATGACAGTTGTTAGCAGCTCATTGAATAACAAGTAGGCCGGATCAAGGAGCAAAGCGACGATGTTCCGGCATGAACAAGTTACTGAGAAGTCAGTAATGCCGGAGCGGCGCTTCGCTTGATCCGGCCTACCCAATTTCGTTTTTCAACTGACTGCTAAGTTGAGAGTCCGGAAGCGTTCTCGACTTTCACGGCGCAGTATTTGAATTCGGGGATTTTGCCGTAGGGGTCCAGAGCGTCGGTGGTGAGGATGTTTGCCGCGGCTTCTCTGAAATGGAACGGGATGAAGATGCTGCCGGGATCGATGGAATCGTCGGAGCGGACGGCCAGACTGATCGTTCCTCTGCGGCTGCTCACGCTGATGTGGTCGCCGTCTTCCAGGTTTAAGGTCGCGACATCGGACGGGTGCATGGCGGCGAAGGCGTCGGGTTCGATTGAGTTCAACGCGTAGCTGCGGCGAGTCATGCTGCCGGTGTGCCAGTGTTCGAGAACTCTGCCGGTGCTCAGGACGAACGGGTACTCCTCGTCGGGCAGTTCGTCTGCGGGCAGGTAAGGGCAGGGGACGAAACGACCTCGACCGGTTGCCGTGGGGAAGCCGTCTCCGAACAGGATTTGCACTCCGTCACCGTTCTCTGGATCTAGGCAGGGCCACAGCTTGCCGGTGGGGCCGAGGTTCTCGTGAGTCAGACCGGCGTAGCTGTTGGTGAGCGATGTGAATTCGGCAAAGACTTCGGCGGTTGATTCGTACGGCATGGGAAAGCCGAGACGCTCTGCAATGTCGCGGATAATTCGCCAGTCTTCGCGAGCTTCGCCGGGGGAAGTGATGACAGGCCTGCCGAGCTGCACGCGCCGGTCGGTGTTGGTGTACGTGCCGGATTTCTCAAAGTAGCTGCTGGCCGGCAGGATCACGTCGGCGAACTCGGCTGTCTCGGTCAGGAAGATGTCCTGCACGACCAGGAAGTCGAGAGCGGCCAGAGCCTTCCGCACTTTGTTACTGTTCGGATCAGAAATGAAAGGATTCTCGCCGAGGATATACATTCCTTTTATTGATCCGGCGAGCGCTGCTTTCATGATCTCGACGACGGTCAGGCCTGGATTCGGATCGAGTGTTCGTCCCCAGGCGGTTTCGAACTTCCGACGGATGGCAGCATCGCTGACCGGCTGATAGTCCGGAAAGACCATCGGAATCAGGCCGGCGTCGCTGGCACCCTGCACGTTGTTCTGACCTCGCAGCGGGTGCAGACCTGATCCGGGCTTACCCACGTTGCCGGTCATCAAGCATAGCGAAATCAGGCACCGTGCGTTGTCCGTGCCGGTGGTGTGCTGGGAGATGCCCATGCCCCAGAAGACGAGCATTCCGCCGATGTCGCCGCCGATCGGAGTCGTCTCGCCGATCGTTCTTGCGATGGCTCGAATTTCGTCGGCGGGGACTCCGCAGATGTCTGAGGCCGCTTCCGGCGAGTAGTCAGTCAGCAACAGGGTCTTCAGTTTCTCGAAGTCTTCGGTGTGCGCGGCGATGTAATCCTGATCGACAAGTCCTTCGGCAATCAGCGTATGCATGATTCCGTTGTAGAAGGCAACGTCGGTGCCAGGTTTGATCTGGGCGAAATGAGTGGCGAAGTCGGCAAGATCATGGCGTCGAACGTCGACCATGATCAGCTTCGTGCCATGCTTCGCAGCGTCTTTCATAAACGTAGCCGCGACCGGGTGGTTGGCGGTGGCGTTACTGCCGGTAATCAGCGCAACAGCCGATCGCGATACGTCGGCAAAGACATTGGTGACTGCTCCGGAACCGATCGTCTCCATCAGCGCTGCGACCGACGACGCGTGGCACAGCCGTGTGCAATGATCGACGTTGTTGGTTCCGAAGCCGCAGCGGACCAGCTTTTGAAACAGGTAGGCTTCCTCGTTGGAGCACTTGGCCGATCCGAATCCTGCGAGCGCGTTGCCGCCATGCTCGTCCCGAATTCCGCTCAGTTTCCTGCCGATCAGGTCGAGAGCCTCGTCCCACGACGCTTCCCGGAAGGCCGGCATAACTTCGGCGTAATCGACCACGCCACCGGCTCGACGACTGACTGACTGCGTGACTTCGCTGGACAGCGGACCTTTGGGATACGCATCGCTGATCCGAATCAGAGGTTTCGTCAACCGCTGAGGATGCATGGAATAATCCCAGCCGTACCGTCCTTTGACGCACAGTCGGCCATGGTTGACCGGACTGTCCCGGCCTTCTGCAATGACGATGCGATTGTCCTTTGTATGAAAGGTGATTGCGCAGCCGACTCCACAGTACGGACACACGCTGTCGACCGGGTTCATTTCCTCCGAGGGAATGACGGGCAACGTGATTTGCCGCTGGACGAGTGCGCCGGTCGGGCAGGCGCTGACACACTCGCCACAAGACACGCAGGTGCTGTTTCCCATCGGGTTGCTCAGGTCGAACGCGATCTGAGCGGCGAAGCCCTTTCCGCTGCGACCGATGACTTCGTTTGATTGAATGTCGTCACAGGCTCGCACACACCGATCGCACAGGATGCAGGCCTGATGGTCCACCGCGATGACGGGCGAGCTGATATCGAGACCTCGCCAGCCGCTCCGGTCGTCGTGGTCCGTGAGATTCGCAGACGATGCTGAAAACCGTTCGGCGGGTCCGACACAGCTGGCTCCCGCACGATCCGTGTCGACGGTTGAAGCGTCGGTTGTTAACGCGTCGGGCAGGAGTCCGTACCGACGTCCGAGTGCTTCGAGTTCGCAGTCGCCTGATGACAGTTCGCGAGCGCACGGAACAGGGTGCTCGCTCAGCAACAACTCTGTCAGCATTCGACGGTGTTTCTGAACCTTCTCTGAGGACGCGTCGACTGACATGCCGGACTGGCACTCACGCATGCAGGAAGCGCCGAGCACCCGCTCACCAACATCCACGACGCACAGGCGGCAAACGCCGACCGGGTCGAGCCGGTCGGAATGGCACAGCACCGGGATGTCGATGCCAGACTGGCGAGCGGCTTCCCAGATGCTTGTTCCCATCGGAACAGTGAGCTGCTGCCCATCAATCGATAGAGCAATGTCAGTCGATTCCGTTGCTGGAGTAATCATGGCTGTTCGTTGAGTTCGAGAAACAATTTTCATCCGCGTGTTTCTGCCTGCTGGTCAGGAAGGCAGCGAATCCAGCGGGACGGACTCGGGTACGTTCTTCATCAATGACAGAATCGGATTCAGCGCCACCTGGCCGAGTCCGCAGATCGATGTTTGTTCCAGCGTCTCGCCAAGTTCCGGCAGGATCGACAGCTCCGAAACGTCGGCTTGTCCACAAGTAATGCTGTCCAGGATCTGGACGGCTTTCTGACTGCCGACGCGGCACGGTACGCACTTTCCGCAGGATTCGTTGCGGAAGAAACGGACGATGTTCGTTGCCAGCGCAAACAGATCATGTCGGTCGCTGATGACGATGACGGCTCCCGTTCCAAGCATGCTGCCGACGGCCTTCATCGAGTCGAAGTCAAGTGGCGTGTTGACCTTGTCGGCCGGCAGGAAGTTGGAACTTGCTCCGCCTGGCAGGAACGCCTGCAGCGTGCAGCCATCGCGCATCCCGCCGGCCAGTTCGATCAGTTCAGCAACCGTCGTTCCGATAGGAATTTCGTAAACACCGGGCTGCTTCACGTCACCGGAGACTGACACGAACTTGAGCCCAACGAATTTCCCCGCCGCCTGAGCACGCCACCAGTCCACACCGTGCGAGACGATCGACGTGGCCAGCGCGTACGTTTCGACATTGTTGATGAGTGTTGGTTTGCCCCACAGGCCGAACGTGCCGGGGTAGGGTGGTTTGTTGCGAGGCTCGCCGCGTTTGTCCTCGAGCGCTTCGAGCAGCGCTGTTTCTTCTCCCAGAATGTAACCGCCTGGCGAGACAAAGATTTCGATGTCGAACCGTTTCCCGGAGCCAGCCGCGTTGTCACCCAGGATGCCGGAGTGACGAGCCTGCTCGATCGCGGCTTCAAGTGCCTTCTGCTCCCGGCCATATTCGTGTCGCAGAAACACGATGCCGGATTCCGCTCCGATCGTGAGCCCCGCCAGCAACATTCCCTCGATCACCAGGTGCGGCAACTCTTCCAGGATGACACGGTCTTTGAACGTGCCCGGCTCACTCTCGTCGGCGTTGCAAATTATGTATTTCGGCGATGCCGTCTCGCTGCGGACCAGTTCCCATTTTCGCCCGGTTGGAAATCCCGCGCCGCCCATGCCGCGCAGGCCGGATTCCTTCAATGCTTCGATGCAAACTTCGCCGGGGTCGGCAGCGAGTTTCCGCACGGTGCCATAACGCTCGCCCGACGTTTTGTATGGATCGCTTTTCCATTTTCGAGGAGTTTCAGTCGGTTCATTGCACGGAAGTGACTGCGAGCCATCTATCAACCGCAGCAGGTTTTCGAGCGACACCTCCTCAACGGGAACTTCGTCGATTGAAACAGCCGGTGCATGTTCGCAGCGACCGATGCAGGAAACTTCGACGAGTTCCACATCTTCCTGTGAAGCCAGACTCGCGCGCAGGTCGGAGTGCAGTTCCGCACACCCACCCATCACACAGGCGACGTCGCGGCACACATGCACGGTTCGTCGTGGTGGCGGAGTCCGCCGAAAGCTCGGATAAAAGCTGACCAGACCTTCCAGACGGTACAGCGGCACTCGCTGCTGTACCGCGATTTCACGCAGCGTTTCGTCGCTCAGCCAGCCGAATTCGTGTTGAACCCGCATCAGCTCTCGGAGAAGTTTCACGACGTTTGTCCCTCTATCTGCCAGTTGCCGCTTCTGAATGTTGTGGAAGTCGAGGCGGACTTTAGCTGGCCGATGACACTCACTTCGAGGCCACGGGGGGAGTTTTCTCCGAAGTGACCGGACTTGCTCAAACAGTCGACCGACAGGCACTGCAAATCCGGGGTCGAGTGATGCAGATTGTTCAGAGCGTCCTCGCTAAAACGGCTCGACGCGCCGCAGAGAGTCGTCCTTCAGATCGGACACAAACATGCAACCGGGGCTGTGAGTAATGGCGAATTTCGGTTTTGCGGCCATCAAGGCTGCCTGGGGAGTTACTCCGCAAGCCCAGAAGACGGGTAATTCGTCCGCTTCAATCGGCACGGCTTCGCCGAAGTCGGGGCGTTGCAGATCGTCGATTCCAATTTCGCGTGGCAGCCCAATGTGGATCGGAACTCCGTGGACGTCTGGAAACTGTGATGTGATCTGGATCGCGAGAATCGCCTGGGCAGGACGCAGGGGACGCATTGAAACGACAAGCGGCCCGTGAAACTTACCGACCGCCTTACATTCGAGGCTCGTCCTGAACATGGGCACGTTTCTGCCGAGTTCCACATGCCGAACCGTAACGCCATGCTCAGCCAGCGCTGCCTCAAACGTAAACGAGCACCCAATTAGAAAACTTACCAGGTCGTCGCGCCACAACGTTGTGATGTCGGTGACTTCTTCGACCAGTTCGCCGTCGCGCCAGACTCGGTACATTGGCAGATCGGTTCGCAGATCAGCGTCTGTGGCCAGTCTGTTCAGCGAGTGACAGCCTGGCTCGGTCACTTCGAGAAGCGGACATGGTTTTGGATTGAGTTCGCAGAACTGACGGAAGTCTACGGCGTCATCGAGAGGAAGGATTACGAGGTTTGCCTGTGCGAAACCCTGAGCCAGTCCCGACGTATGCTCTTTCAATTCTCCGCTGCGACACGCATTGCGGACGTCACGCGGAGTCGTCAGTTTATCTCGCGCAGGCATTGCCTGTTGCCTCCCTCTGAAATTCCAAAGGCGTTTGGCCATTGGCACTGGCCTCCCATGTTTCGTTCATGACACATCGCCGCGGCTATTACGGCAAATCGCATTTCAGGTCATGGTTCGTTTTTGAGTCATCGATATTCCCGACGTTCGGTGTTGCAGCAAATCCGGAGACTTATCTTCCAATGGACCAGGTAGAACTTCCGGACAGAATTGGTCCGTATGACATTATCAGGAAAGTCGGTGCCGGCGGTATGGGTACGGTCTATCTCGGTCGACACGTCGATTCGCAACTTGAGGCGGCGGTGAAGGTGCTGTCCGCGTCGCTGGCTCGTGAACCCGGCACGGTCGAACGATTCGAACGCGAAATCGATGCGATGCGGCAGCTCACCGGACCGCACATTGTCAAGCTATTCGAAAGTGGTCACGACCTGGACACCGATCAGATGTATTTCGCGATGGAGTACGTCGAAGGTCAGACGCTGGCCGACTGTATCCGCTCGGAACACAGACTCTCGTGGGACCGGTCTGTGGATATAGCGATTCAGGTATGTGCCGCGTTGAAAACGGCTCACGCTTCAGGTGTCGTGCATCGGGATCTCAAGCCGTCCAACCTGCTGATCGGCAATGATGGAATTGTGAAACTGACGGACTTCGGTGTGGCTCAGGTGTTTGCTGCGCAGAGACTGACAGTGACGGGAGGCATCATCGGCACGGCTGAATACATGTCTCCGGAACAGGCTCAGGGCAGACGGTGTACGCGAACCAGCGATCTGTACTCGTTGGGTGCGGTGCTGTATGTGATGCTGACGGGGCGCCCCCCGTTCACCGGCAAGAACGCTGTCGAGATCATTCAGAAACACTCGACCGCCCGATTCGATCGGCCTGGTCTGTACGTTCCCGACCTGCCGCGAATTCTGGAGGACGTCGTGTGCAAGCTGCTCGAGAAGAAACCTGAAGACCGCTACAGCGACGCACACGTTGTGTCATTGCGGCTGAAAGAAGTTGTAAAGCGAGTCGAACTCGCTAACAAAGATGAAACGATCGCAAGGCCGCTGAAACCCGACAGTTTAATGTCTCGAACCGCCGCGGCACCGAGTCGCAGTGGGCGCACGGGCGACGAGCCAGAAACGCTGGCTGCTGCATTTCCACTGTTTGGCGGCAGGTCAGCCGATTCGGAGATCAGATCGGAACGACAAGGCGGTCCGGGACCGGCGACGTTGATGCGGGACGCGTTTCGAGCGGAAATCTCTCGGCAGCATGAAAAGTCGGCTGTCGGAACATTATTCGACAACACCTGGTTTCTGGTGGCGTGCCTCATACTGCTGATTGTCGGAGGCTTCTTCTGGATTAACCTCATCGGTCAAGTCGAAACAGCGAACGATAGTGTGGAACTCGTGGCTGAGGATGCCGATTCACAAAGTGAGATTGCACGGTTTCTGCGCCTGGCGAAATCGTACCGACGCAGTGGCGACACTCCTCGCGAGCGTCAGATTCTGAAAGCTCTGCGAAATGTCATTGCCGACGATGAATCGAATGCGGAGGCCATCGAAGAAATCGATCAACGCCTGGAGATGTTCGTACACCTTCGCGGGAAACAGGCCGATGCGCCGAGTCTGGCGACACAATCACTCGATCGTGCAACTCAACTGATCAAGGCCGGCAACCATGAAGAAGCGAGCCAGCTTCTGGACAGCATTGCCGTGCTTTACGGCGATGACCAGGACGCCCGAACAATTATCGAGCGTTTGACGGAACTACGAATGCAGATTGTCGCCGCTGCTGCTACTGCCGCAGAGAATTCTTCGTCTGATCAGTCGAACGGAACGTCGCCAGGGAAGGCGGAAGAGCGGTAGGGTGCCAGAAGCGCAGCGGAACGCACGTGAGTATCGTTACCGCATACTGGACGTCATCGCGCGGCGACTCAGTAGTTCGTCGGCGAATTTCATCAAAGTGTTTATCACGCGGTCAATGTCGACGTCGCTCATTCGACCGTCGATCGGCAAACAGACACGCCGTAGAAATTCGTTTCTCGCGACAGGAAATGTCTCGCCGGTAACTCCGTACCGCTCCTGATAATGAGGCATCAGGTTGACCGGCAAACAAGGAACTCGCACTCCGACGCCTCGGCGGCGCAGTTCAGAGGTGAAGTCATCACGCGACACACCAAGGTGTTGCAGATTAAGCCGCAAAGGGTAATCCAGCCATGAGTGATTTGCGTTAGGGCGTTCGAAGGGCACCTGAAATTCGCGGCGGCAACTGAAAGCCGCTGTGTAGCTCATGGCAATCTCGCACCGTCGTCGCCATCCGTCGCGAGCTTTTCCCAACGCAGCCAATTGCCAGACTGCGGCCAGCTCTGTCATTCGGTCGGCATAGTGCAATGACCGTCGGGCATCCCACTGCTGAGCCTCTCCGGTCAATTCATCCAGTGGGGCAATCTCTCTCCGCAGTCCTGCAGCAAGCGATTTATCGGCAGTACAGATCAGAGCTCCGGAGCTGAGCAGACTGGTCTCCTCAGATCGGCAGTGATAAATGCGAACCTGCTGATCGATCAAGTCAGCTCGCATCCCGATCCCCGGCGTCTGTGTCTGGGCATCGTTGATGAGCAGCAGCCCGCGGAGTCTGCATAAATGGGCCAACGGACGGGCATCAACAGGCAATCCGGCAATGTCAACGGTGACAATTGCCCGCGTTCGATCCGTCACGGCGTCAGTCAGCTGCTGCAAATCGATGTGTGCCGTCTCGGCATCAACATCGACAAGAATTGGATGTGCTTCGAGCTGGCGAATCACTTCTGGAATCGATGGCGGCAGGTACGCGGGTATGATGACTTCGTCTTCGGGCTGCAGATTTCCGGCGGCGAGTACGCAGTGCAATGCAACATTCGGGCTGGCAACGGCGACGACGTGCGGCGTACCACACAGGCGTGACACTTCTGTTTCGAGCTCGGTTTGCCAGTCAGCCTTCGAAGGGCCCAGAGCAATCAGTCGCTGCAGATCAACAACGGCGGCAGCGGCGGCAGGCGATTTGCGGGCACGGTGTGCGACGTCTGTCGTATGCTCTGATCGAGCATACCCCGGGGTGAATTGAAGTGGCGAGACCGGCTGACGTGACATTTCCAGAAGTCCTTGATGTCTGATTTACACCTGGCCCGTTTCCCCCTTCATCGACGCGATCATTGGCATGAGCGCGTGTGTGACTCAAATGGTTTTGCAATCAGGCAGGCGCGGATTGCTCGCACACTTCATGCCGGACGCCAGCTGGTCTCGTGCGGCAATCCGCACGACGTTGTGTTGCACGCGTGCCTGATGGAGTTCGCTTTGATCTGCATTAATCGAGTGCAGCTCGGCGGCCAGCGGGACGACGCCTGCAGCTCGTCTGAACGAACAACGCAGAAGTTCGATCAGTTCAGCGCTGATCGGCGGCGACATCATCAATGATGTCGTTAATCGTTCGAGTTGGCTGCCAGCCGACGATTTCGTGGATTCTGTCGATCGACGGAACGCGGCGTTGCATGTCCTCGAAACCTTCTCCGTATGCTTTGTCGTACGGGATCAGTTGAACGGTGGACGAACTTTGCAGTCGAGCGATGATCATTTCGGCAAGCTGCAGAATTGTGACTTCTTCAGTGCTCCCGATATTAAATATCTGGCCGCACGTTGCTTCCGAGTCAATCAGACTGATCAATCCCTGTACGACATCGTGAACGTGGCAGAAACATCTCGACTGACTGCCGTTGCCATGAACTTCCAGTTTGTCATTTCGTAAGGCTTGCTCGACGAATCGCGGAACCACCATTCCGTACTGACTGCGCTGACCGGGTCCGACAGTGTTGAACAGTCGGGCGATCGTCACTGGCAGCCGACTTTCTTTCCAGTGAGCCAGTGCCAGAAATTCGTCCAGCGCCTTCGCACAGGCGTAGGCCCAGCGGTGTTTTGTTGTCGCGCCTTCAAGACGGTCGTCATCTTCGCGATAGGGGACGTTTTCTGACTTGCCATAGACCTCAGAAGTCGACGTGATCAGAACTCGATTGCGATATCGTCGCGCAAGTCTCAGTACGACTTCTGTGCCCTGATAAATCGTGTCGATCGTGGCAACGGGCTGTTCCATGATCAGCCGCACTCCGACTGCGCTGGCCAGATGGAAAACCGTGTCGCATTCGGACATCAGCTTCTCCATGAGCGCGACGTCGCGTACGGTGTCGACATAGAGTCGAAAATTCGAATCGGTTTCCAGATCCGCGACGTTGGCATGCAACCCTGTCGACAGGTTGTCGATCACTGAAACCCGTCGACCGGATTTCAACAGTGCTCGCGCGAGGTGGCTTCCGATGAAGCCAGCTCCGCCCGTTATGAGTACATGCTGATTGCGATCCATGGGGGCTCCTGGTTTCAGCGGGACTCGCTGGCACGAATTCTGGTCTCAGAGCAAGCAGTGGTAGAAAAACGCATAGGATCGAGAAAACTTCGTTCGGCAGGGACAACCACAGAACGCTCTACCGTCGGGATGGTTTCTACGTTCTGAGTCATGCTCAAATCGTTGTCGTTACGCATTCGCTGCCGGCTGGAACGGCTCAGAAATCCAACACATCTGTGAGGTGCATAGCGGCAGAGAATTGTCGTTCCGTGGTTCATCTAGTCTGTCGCCGACTGCCTCGCAGTGATCTCTGCGTTTATTACTCGGCGGCCCTCTGTGAATTGAGATTCGGATATCAATTCCTGCTCTCGATCTAGATGTTGTCGGCCGTTTCCTCGACCCCTTCCGGTAACCGGTTTGGAAATCTCTCTTCCTCAGCAGTCTTTGCCCGCATGTAAAGCTTGATGGGCACTTCAGAAAACGGCAGCTCTTCCTGCAGTACACCCAGCAGGTAACGTTTCCACGAGTTATCAAACAGCATCGGATCATTGCACTTGAGAACGATCGTCGGTGGCTGAGTTCCCACCTGGACCGCATAGTAAATCTTGGGAATACGGCTCTTACGCATCGGAGGACGATTCTTCAGGATGGCCTCTCGAACAACTCGATTCAAACGTCCGGTGCCGACACGCGTAATCGACTGCTTGTAGACGGCCTGCGCAAGATTGATCAGCTTTCGAACGTTGCGGCTTTCGGTTGCCGTCACGAACGCCACTGGTGCATGGCGGATCGATGCGAATTCTCGGACGAGATAGTCGCTCCACGATTGGATGGTCATGCCCGCAGCGATTGCTTCGTCCCACTTGTTCACAACGAAAATACACGGCTTGTAGTTAGACAGAATCTCATCGACGAGTTGCTTGTCGACTCGCGAGATCGTCTTCTGCGAATCAAAGAACATCAGCACCACGTCTGCGCGACGAATACTCCGCTGGGCTCGCACCAGACCATAGAACTCGATGTCGTTTGCCAGACTTTTCCTTTTGCGAACACCAGGTGTGTCGATAGCGATGATCGTCTTTCCGTCAACGTCGATTCGAAGGTCGATACTGTCGCGCGTCGTGCCGGCAACCTCGCTCACGATGACTCGTTCTTCCTCCGCCAGAGCATTAATGAAAGTGCTCTTGCCGACGTTACGTCGACCCACGATGGCGAGTTTCATTTCTGGCTCGGCAGCCTGAATCGCTCCATCAGCAGTTTCGTCTGCAGTCGCCGTTGGCAGCAATTCCAGGATGGCGTCCAGCAGACCGTGCCGATTGTGATTTCCCTTCACGCTGGTTGTGATCAGGTTGCAGTTGGCAAATGCGTAGAACTCCGCAATGTCATTGGCCGTCTTGTCCGAGTCACACTTGTTGACGACCAGCAGCTTTGGCTTATCGATCGACCGCAGCCGATCCGCCACAAGGCGATCCAATGGCACCGGCCCGGCCTGTCCATCGACGACGAACACCAGCACATCAGCTTCGGCGAGTCCCATCCGAATCTGATTCTCGATGTCTTCCGTCAGATCGTCGGAATCTTCAATCCCCATCCCACCCGTGTCGATCAGCTCGAAATAGCGATCGCCTTCGTGCAGGAGGTGCCGCATTCGATCGCGAGTGGTGCCGGCTGTGCTGTCCACGACCGCAATCATCCTTCTCGCCATCCAGTTAAACAGTGAACTCTTTCCGACGTTCGGGCGACCTACGATGGCGACTCTGGGAATAGACATAACTCAAACTTCTTCAGTGAATTGTCGAGGGAGTTAACGGTAGATGCCGTACTCACCACACTTATCGGAGGGGGCCATTTCTGCACTGCAGCAACGACTTCCCGGAAGCAGAATTGCGATTCTATCGAAAACTGCATTCGAATACCGCAATTGAGACAGGCTTTTCGGCGGCAATCTGCGTCTCGTATCCGTAATTGCCCTTAGAGTTGAACAACTGGAGTGGTCACAGGCCATCACGGCAGCGACTACCACCGATACAGAGCTGTCCCCCAGGTCAATCCGCCGCCGAAGCCACACATCAGCAGCACGTCGCCGGACTTGATGCGTCCGGCTTGCTGAGCTTCGTCCAGGCAAATCGGAATCGAGCCAGCAGAAGTGTTGCCGTACTGATCAAGATTGACAGCAACCTTCGCCGCCGGAATGCCCAGCTTTTCCATTGCCGCGTCGACGATTCGGATATTCGCCTGGTGGATCAGGAACAGGCTGACATCTCCGACCTGCATCCCGGCTTTTTCAAGGACCAGTTCGATCGATTCCTGAACGACTCGCACGGCCCATTTGAAAACATTGCGACCGTCCATCTGTAGAAAATGGTTGCCGGCAGCAACATCTGCTGCCGTATTCGGTACCCGGGTTCCCCCCGCCGTGCACTGCAGAAGCGGTCCACCGCTTCCGTCAGAACCCAGCTGGTAGCAGACCAGCCCCTGCGTGGCATCGCCCCGAGTCATCAGAACGGCGCCTGCACCGTCACCAAACAGCGGAGCGATTTTCTGATCTGACTGGTCCACGATACGGCTGTTGCAGTCTGCTCCAACAATCAAAGCCAGCTTGCTGTTACCGGTTGCGACGAATTGAGAACCGGTCACCAGCGCATACATAAAGCCGGAACAGGCGGCTTGAAGATCCACAGCGGGACAATCCAAACCAAGTCGATCCTGAACCAGACACGCGGTTGACGGACAGCAAAAATCCGGAGTGAATGTTCCTACGAGCAACAGATCGATATCTGCAGGATCAACATTCGCCTTTTCGATGGCTGCTTTTGCTGCCTCGACCGCCATGTCGCTGGTTGCCTGGGACTGCGGAGCGTGTCGACGAGACAGAATTCCCGTCCGCTGCTGAATCCAGTCCGGGTCGAATCCTCGCTCGTCCCGCAACTGCTCGTTCGAGACAATGATGTCCGGCACGTATGAACCGGACGAAATGATCTGCACACCCAGCAGCGAATTGGTCCGGTTGCTGATCAAGGTCCGCTCAGTTTTCTGGGAACTCATTGAGCCAGAGTCCTGTTGTTCAGTGGTGACAGAACTCTGCAGCATCACAACTTTCTCCTGAAGACTTCAGGTAGAATGCACTCGTCAGCACAAATCGGATTATGTTGTCGGTCACTGAATTTGCCGCAGAGTATAGTGCTCGCAATTCAGTGAAACCAGCGAGGTTAGGCGCAGTCGGCCCACTTAGAACCACTCAAATCCGGCGACGCGGATCAGGGCAACTCTGTCGACCAGCCGGTTGCACGGTATACGCAAGGGTGGCAGAATCTCTGGTGAAGTTTTCGGACCTCACTGATTTCAGAGGTCGACCATGCGGGATGGGACCAACCTCGCTCTGCCTCTTCCATTACGGATTACTTACAATGCTGACTCGCTTTGTCACGAATTACATCGCTCGTCATCGAAACAGGGCGAATCAAATCCTGCATGTCATTGGAGTTCCGCTGACATTCGGAGTCTCGATTGTCCTGCTGGCGAAAAATCAGCCTGAGTGGGCGGCCGGAGCATTTCTGGGAGGCTATTTCCTTCAGTTTGCTGGACACCTGATTGAAGGAAATGACGCAGGTGAACTCATCCTGATCAAAAAGTGGCTCGGAAAACCGTATCGAGAGTTTGCTCCCGGTTACGAGGAACAGTCAAAGTCTGAGGATTAGGAAGCCGATACCAGCTGTAGCGGTTGCACCGACACACGCCTTCCTTGCGCGGTTGTTGATGTTTACCAGTTCGCCGCTTCAGGGGTTAGGCATGACGAAGTTGCTCACATTTGTGTCGTTTTATCTCGTTGGAGTCATGATCTCCAGTGGGTGCGCGAGAATGAACGACCTGCAATACATCGGCGAAGTTTCGTCGGATGACGGATCGGAAGAGGTCAGCTACTACCTCGACCGAGCGACGAAGATTGATTTTCCGAACGTGCATAGCGTTACTCCGGAAGAAGTCAGTCTGTCTCACGAACCGCGTACCATCATGGATCTCAACAAGGACGAGATCCGTGACCTCAGCCTCGAAGAATGCATCCGCACGGCCTTGCTCAATAGTACGGTCATTCGCGCGAAGTCTTCGTTTCTGTCGCCGGGGAACTCCATTCTCGCGAATCCGGACCGAGCGGCGTCGATTTATGATCCATCGATCCAATCGACTGGCGTGCTGTTCGGCGGTCGCGGTGTCGAGGCCGCTCTGGCCGCATTCGACGCCAACCTGTCGACATCCATGACGTGGGGCCGCAATGCAACGGGGCTTAATCAAGCGCCGGCAGGATCAACCCTGACATCGGACACCGGTGTATTTGATACCGGTATTCAGAAGAACTTTGGTTACGGCGGGTCTCTCGAAGTCGGGCATAGCGTCAATTACACAAGTTCAAATGCAACGGGGCAAAACTTTGCTTCCAACTACGTCGGAAATCTGTCGGCGATGTATCGTCACCCACTGCTGGCAGGGTCGGGTACCGAGTTCACTCGAATTGCCGGTCCAATTTCAACGGCGTTTGGCGGCCTGACCGGTGTGAATCAGGGAGTCCTGATTGCCCGAATCAACCATGACCTCTCGCTGGCAGACTTTGAATCTAACCTGACGAACCTCGTCAAAGACGTCGAAGATTCCTACTGGGAGCTGTACCTGCAGTACCGGACTTACGACACCAACGTCTCGGCTCGCAACAGTGCCCTCAGGACATGGCGAGACTCGAAACGCAAACTGGAAATCGGTGGCGTGCGAGGCTTCTCCGTCGAAGACGAAGCTCAGGCGAGAGACCGCTACTTCGACACCAAGGCGGTGACTCAGCAGAATCTTTCATTGCTCTACAAGAACGAGTCGGCATTGCGTCGTCTGATCGGGTTGTCGGTCAACGACGGCGCGATTATCCGACCGAGCGACGAACCATTGACCGCTCGCATCGAGCCGGAATGGGCAGGCAGTGTCGCCAGCGCCCTGACGAATCGAGTCGAACTCCGACGGCAGAAGTGGAACATCAAGAGCCTGGAACTGCAGCTGCTCGCCGCTACCGGTCTGGTTCGACCTCGCTTCGATTTCGTAGCGGGATACTCAATCAATGGGCTTGGCAACCAGCTGATCGACCACGACACCAGCCAGCCGTTCAATAGCTTTTACGATTCGATTTCTAACCAGAAGCAGACCGGCTGGTCGACCGGATTCGTCCTGGAAATGCCCATCGGCCTGCGGTCCGCAAAAGCTCAGGTGCAGAATATCGAACTACGGCTGGCGAAGGCCCGCGACGTGCTGGCGGCACAGGAACTCGAAATCGCACACGAAGTCGGCAATGCGTTTCAGGAACTTGCCGAAAAGTACATGACAGCTCAAACGTACTTCAACCGGCGCGAAGCCGCGAAGGATCGAGCGGAACTGTTCGAGAAGAAGTTTCGAGTTGGAACCCAGACGCTGGACCTGCTGCTGAGGGCACAGTCGAGTCTGGCCGATGCCGAAGTGGCATACTTCCGGTCTCTCGTCGCGTACAGCCAGGCGATTGCCAATCTGCAATATCGCCAGGGGACGCTGCTGCCGTTCAATAATGTCTTCATGGCTGAAGGCGAGTGGGATCCTGAAGCGTACTTTGACGCCTACCGCAGAGCGAAATCGCGAACGTACGCGTTTGACGGATCCAGCAGCATGACAACCCGACCGCCTGAATTCGTGGTGTCGGCATCCGGCTGGGAAGCCAGCAGCGAAGGCTCGAACGCAGAGCCGCCTCCTGCAACTCGTCCGATGACAACCGAGCCTGCCCGCTTCGGTCTGCCCTCGGATGGAGACGGATTTGAAGCCGTACCTGTTCCTGAAGACGGCAGTGCAACGGACTTGAATGGACTTAACCAGTTGCGAAAGATACCCGAACCGGCTCCACTGAATTTCCTGGAACCGCCTGGCCCACCGGACGCTACTCGTCCTGCACGTTCGGTCGCGCCGGATAGAGCATCTGCGAATCTGAAGGGCTTCGTCCCTGATATGCCACTTCCTCAAACAATGGCACCAACAGTCAGTTCTGGTTTCGGAACATCGCCAACGGCCGATGGTCGATCAACTGCGGCCTCAACAATCGAGTTGCGCGGCACGTCCCCGCTGACCAACGGGCAACCGGATGCCGAAGGGTTTCTGCCGCCGATCCGCGTTGGCGATTCAGGCGTGACACGCGTTCGTGCGAAGTGATACCTTCGATGGCCTCTGAATTCTGCTGGACACTCCGTCCGATTGTAGACAGCGGCGTACAGCCGTCATCGAGGCGTGTAGAGGGAATCGAATTGTGACCGCCGTGCCGGAAGATGTTGCGTGACCAGACAGTCATCCAGTGGCCCCTCATTGCCAGTGCGGCCAGTGTCTCTGCAATCAGAGTCAGAGTCGGCGGCTGGAGAAGTAGTGTCCGTACGCCGAGTCATGATCGGTTTCGCCATTGGCATCGCGCTTTCACTGGCGTTCATCGTCCCGGCAGAGATTGCCCGGTGGAACGCTCTGACAGGTGAGCCGGGCACCGCGTGGCTGTTCGACATGAATGTCGACACAACGCCATTCGCACTGCTCGTGATCCTGACGCCATTGATGTGGGTGTTGCGACAGCCTTTGATGAGCCGGCCGCCGCGTTTTGTTTTGCAGTTCATAAACTGGCTCGTCGAGTCTCCGCGAAGTAAACCGAACCATGGAATGCTGCATTTGATTCTGGCCGCCGGCTTCGTCGCGTGCGTGAGTCTGGTGTCGTGTCTAAGAGTTGCCGGCACTCCCGTGACTGCCGACGGAGTAGCCTTCGGCGCGTTGCCACCAGCCTTCCACGATGAGTACAGCTATCTGTTTCAGGCGGAAACAATTGCTGCTGGACGGCTGTCGTTCGCCAGCCATCCGACGGCGGCACGGATCTTCGACCAGATGCACGTACTGAACGAGGGTCACTTTGCGAGCCGATATTTCCCCGGCACCGGCATCTGGCTCACACCGTTTCTGATGCTCGGAAACCCGTTTGCCGGGCAGTGGCTGGCGACGGTTTGTGTGTGCGTGTTCGTGTTTCTGATCGGGCGAGAATTGTCATGCAACGGCGTCGGCCTGTTGGCCGGAATCCTTGCGGCTCTCTCTCCGGGACTTGTTCTGTTCGGCAATCTGCTGCTCGCTCACCAGCCGACGCTGTTGGGACTGGGGCTGTTTATCTACGCCTTTCTGAGGCTTCAACGACTCCTGGACGAGCCCGCAGCAGATCTCCCGCGCGTTCGCTATATCGCAGCAATTGCCGTCGCTGCAGGATTGTCAGGATTCGGCCTGGCGTTCGCGATGTTGTGCCGACCGATGACCGCCGCCGGAGTGGGATTTCCATTCGGAGTGTGGGTGGCGGCCTGGCTCATCAGGCACGCTCGACGCCAATCCCGAGTCTCCGCAGTGCTCTTTGGTGGTTTTGCGATTCCGCTGACCGTCGGATTCGGGATCGTCGCCGTTTATAACGCAAGCACGACCGGCAGCGCATTCACAACACCTTATTACCTTTACACAGAACTCTTCACACCGGGGCACATGTTTGGCTTCGACAATGTTGAACGAGCGAGACCGCTGATTTCTGACCGGACACTTCATAGTTACAACGATCTGGCTGTGAATCTTAATGCCGAACTGGCGATTCAGAACGTCGGCCATCGGTTTCTGGCGAGCTGGCAATGGACGCTCGGACTGGTTGCCTGCGTTCTGCTGGGCTCGGTATTCCTGGTCGGCGCGTGGAGAAATCTCGACCGGCGGTGGTGGCTGATCGTCGGAGCCATTGTGTCGCTGCACGCGGTCCATGTTCCGTACTGGTTCGACGGCATCTTCCACTGGCACTACGTGTTCGAGTCCGGAATCCTCTGGTGCCTGATCGTTTCGGCGGCGGTGCAGTTGCTGTGCTCCGTTTTTCGCAAGCTGGAGCGACCGTGGATGATCCCCTGGATCGGACTTCTGGTGGCGGCCAGCATCACGACCAACAATCTTGCCATACCACCGTTTCAGGGAGTCTCCAGGCTGAACGCCGGCATCAACCAGGTGGCGTTTTCCCGCATTCGCTACTTCAACTTCCGTCAACTTCTGGAGCAGCAGTTGTCACCGAGTCCGGCTCTGGTGCTGGTGCGGCACTTGGAGTCAGAACGTCACATTGACTACGTCAGCAACCATCCATCGCTGAACGGCCCGATTCTGATTGGTAGACTGCCCGCCGACGCTCGGACCTCTGAAGAAGACACAGTCCGGCTCGCCGCGAAAGCGTTCCCCGATCGCCGCCTGTTTAGCTTCGATGCGGCCTCTGGTCGGCTTGACCGGATCCGGTAATTCGCCGGCCGATGATTCAAGCGACACTCGGCGTCTGGAGACGTCAGTCGCCTGACCAGAACGCTATAGGCTCGCAGACTGGTACTCGGCTACATTTCGTCCGTCGTTGCGTGGTGTTTTTTGTCGAGTCCCTCCCGAATTCGAAGTGCATCCTCGCCAACAGCGTCCCACTCAGTGTCCCTGCCGCCTTCCCTGTACAACCTGCCCGATACAGCACTTACCAGTTCCAAACCACATGCACGGTCAGTCCTCACGGATACCGATTTACGCAGATTCTGCGCCGCAAGCAACATTACTGCGGTCTGATAGCGGGTACGCGCGCGCCGTTGTCCAGCAGTTCTTCGTGCTGGTAATCGTCTGCTTGATGCCGGTGCTAAGCGGCTGTGGAAAGACCGTTCGGAATACTGCTACCGAACAGCTCGTCCTGTCCGACAGCGTTGACAGGGCAATTCGCAGCATTGATTTTTCGCCGCTCGAAGGGCGTCGGTGCTTTGTCGACACGTCGTATATTAACGTCGGCAAAACGACGACATTCGTAAACGCCGATTACGTCGTCAGTTCGGTCCGCAATCAATTGGCTTCGGCTGGAGGCGTTCTCATCGACAGCAGTAAAGACGCCGAGGTCATCGTCGAGCCTCGTCTCGGCGTGCTCGGAGCTAACGAACACGAAGTTACTTACGGAATTCCGTCGAACAATCTCCTGACGCAGGCGGCATCGATCATGCCAGGGGCACCTACGATTCCAACCATTCCAGAACTGTCACTGGCCCGCAAGAGCGACCAGAGCGCCGCCACAAAGCTGGCGGTCTTCGCCTATGAAGCGAAGTCAGGTTATCCCGTCTGGCAGTCCGGCGTCGCGACCGCCAGAAGCAGCGCACACGACTCATGGATGTTCGGAGTCGGCCCATTTCAGAGCGGAACGATTTACGAAAAAACTCGATTCGCCGGAGCACGTATCAGGATGCCGCTCGTCGGCGATAAGGGGCTTGTCGAACGACGCCAGGCAATCTCGCTCGACCAGGAGTATGTCTTTGCTCAGCCTCCAGTGGCAGTGCCCCCCGCTGAAGAAGTCCCGCAGACCGCTACTTCGAAATCGAATACTGCCGCCGAAACAGGCCCTGGGCGAAATTAGAGACCATTCAACAATGTTCCTGCTTCGTCTGAATCGTGGTTCGGACTTGTGCCCGTCGCTTCGGGAAAACTCATCTTCTGCGATGTGAACAGATCGTGGTAACCTTGTCGACGGACCGCAGGAACTGGTTCATGAGAGCAGCGTCAAACTGCGATTATCATTCGCGACTGGCTACTGCGCACCTCCACCGGACGCCCCCGTTCGACTCGACAGGATGACTCCAGCGTAAAGGATCTCGCGATGTCAACTGACGCAACTCCCCGGAAGCCAGACTCCGAAACTCCGCCAGGCGATAATTTCGTCGAAACGGCTTTGAAGCTCAGTGGAAAGAGTGACGAGGAAGCCCGCAAGACGGGGGCCATCGATCGAGCCGACGAGCAGGTCGAGGAACTCTTCGCTGTGAAATACCGAACGGAGGGCAGCCCCTGCCATCAGGCCGTCTGGGGTGACACGTTTCCTCTCGAACTGTTTGCGCCAAACGAATCTCCGACACCACCAGCCTGCGATCAGGTCATGGAAAAATCCGTCGACCTGATCCGTGACATGCACGAAGCCGGCACGGCATACGATGCGAACGGCAAGATGTCTACCGAGCTTCTCGACAGTCTTGGTGACGCCGGCTATTGGGGGTTGCTTGTCCCGCAGGAACACGGCGGCAGCGGCGCACCGTTCTCTGCCTTCGCAAAATTCCTGACCCGAGTTGCCACTGTTGACCCGACCGTCGCGGGGACGGCGTCTGTGCATGGCTGTATTGGAGCGGTTGATCCCCTGTTGGCTTTTGGTTCGCCCGAGCAGAAGTCGCGCATCCTGCCGAAGCTCGCCAGCGGAGAACGTATCTCCGCTTTCGCGCTGACGGAGCCCGCAGCGGGTTCTGACCTGACCGCGCTGCGAACGACAGCAAAACTCGACGGAGACGATTACGTCGTCAACGGCGAGAAGCTGTTCATCACGAACGCGATCCCCGGTCGAACGATTGCGATCGTCTGCCTGATCGAAGGCAAGCCGTCCGTCCTGATCGCCGACTTGCCGGAAAAAGAAAACGACCAGTTTCAGATGGTGCCTTACGGCATTTATGCCCTGCAGCATTCCTGGAACAACGGTCTTAAATTCAAGAACTTCCGAGTCCCCGCCCGGAACCTGCTGGATCCCGGCAAAGGCGACGGCCTGACGATCGCCTATCACGGACTGAACCGCGGTCGAGTCGCTCTTGTCGCAGGAGCGGCTGGCACGATGCGAGTCATGCTTAAGAACATTCTGCCGTGGGGGAAGTTCCGCACTACCTACGGAGCGAAAATCAACACACGGGAACTGGTGCAACGGCGAATCGGTCACATGGCCGGTCTGATCGTCGCGTGTGATGCGCTGACTGACTGGTGCTCATCGCTGCTCGACGAAGGCTATCGTGGGGAAATGGAATGCATCATCGCCAAGATCTTCGGCAGCGAATCTCAAAAAGAAGCAGCGATTGAACTCTTCATGAAGACGCACGGTGGACGGTCGTTCCTGAAAGGGCACCTGTTCGGCGATAACGTGCATGACTTCCTTGCTCCGTGTATCTACGAAGGTGAAGGCGAGATGCTCGGCATGGCCTTCTTCAAGTCGCTGGTCAAAGTTCACGGATCGACCTACTTCGAACCAATCGGCAAAGCACTCGCCAAAGCCGGCATTCGAAAACCCAATCCGTTTAACCCGGCACACGCGATGGCGTTGGCCGGACCCACGATGCCGTATCTCGGCTGGAAAGTGAAGCAGATGGTCGGCGGCGCTCAGCGAGCCAGCATTCGACTGTCAGACCCGAAGCTCGCCGCACACGCGCAATGGGCGGCCGATCGACTTCAGAAGAGCCGGCTGACTGTTGACAGTCTGATGTTCAAATACAAACTGACACTCGCAGACCGTCAATGTGCGATGGCCGATCTTTCGCAACGGATCCAGGACATGATCGTCGTTCTGGTCACAGCGATCTACGCAGGCCGCCAGGAAGACGAGATCATTCGAGCGTCTGCCGATGTCCTGTGTCTGACGCTTCGCCGACGTATCACGGGTGAATTGCCTTCGGGCAAGTATTTCCGCACGGTGACAAAGCTGGGCGAGGCCATCGTCGATGGTGGTTTCTCCGCTTTGGCCGGGGTCAGCGAAATGGATATCATGCAGACGTACGACGCTTGAGACCTGTCCATCGCAATGCCGCGAATTGAGACGCGATACGCAGGTTGTGAACGCGATGCTCACGTTCGCGGTCATGTCACGCGGAACTCCTTTCGCGAGGCAATCGAAGCTTGACAGGCCATTGCCCACCGAGGCACGATCACTGCCGGAACGATTTACTCACTCAGGCAGTTTCGCTTTCATCATTCACCAAAAAGGCCCGCATCATGACTGACTTTGGTAAAACCAGCGGACTGTTCGGTTCGGCTGACCGATTGCGTGAAGAACTCGAACGAGTCGTCGAACGACTCCGTGACGGTGGCGGAAAGGCGCTGGATGCATTTGGCATTCGAACAGGCGACTGGCATCCTGAAATCGACATGGTCGAAACTCCGGATGCGGTTCTCGTGACACTCGATGTGCCCGGTGTCGCCAACGACAGTCTCGATGTGAAGATCGTCGGAAACATGCTGACGATCAGCGGAAACCGACCCGCGGCCGAGACCTCGCCGGGTTGCATCGTCCACACCCAGAATCGCCCACGCGGTACGTTCTCACATTCGGTTCCGATGCCGGTGCCAGTCAACCACGAAGAAGTCTCAGCCGAAGTCAACGACGGCATCCTCAGCGTAAGACTCGGTAAGTCGGAAACCGCGAAATCACGGACGATTCCCATCGTGCAGAAATCAAGTTAGTCGAGAGTGGCACATTCGTTGAGCTACGCCGCCGCAATTCACGCACCCTGCGGACTACAACTGGCTTCGCGTTACGGCTGCAGCGGTGGTCGCGCCGGGAGTGAATCCAGATACTGTTTCATCGTCTGGTAATACTCGCGTGTCGGCAGGTCGTTGTGCCCCAGTCCCGACAGCGTGACAAACTGCTTCGGTTTGGCAGCAGCAGCGAACAACCTGCGTCCGCTTTCAATCGAAATCACTCGGTCGGCGTCGCCGTGGCATTGAAGCAGCGGACATCGCACGTCTGTGATCGCAAGGGTCGAGTTCAGCTTGTCTCTGGGCACAATCCAGGCGAGCTTCGGAAAGTGCTCGCGGGCGGCATCACGTAAGGACGAAAAGCTGCTTTCGATGATCAGTCCTCGTGGCGGGTCATCAGCCGCCATTTGAATGGCAATGGCTCCGCCGAGCGACCTCCCAAACAGGACAATGTCTGACTCGCGGACTTTGGCGAGTTGTGCCAGTTCCCTGCGAGCCGCTCTGGTATCGTCCAGCGCTCCGGCAACGGTCGCCTGGCCCTTGCTGCGACCGTATCCGCGGTAATCGAAAATCAGAACGGAGACTCCCATCTCCCGTTGCAGCAAACTCAACACCGAACTTCGACCGGCGAGGTTCCCTCCGTTGCCATGACAGTACAGAACGACTCCCTTTGGTTTCTCAGCAGGACAGAACCAACCATGGATCTGCATGCCGTCCTTCGATGTGATCCACACATCGGTGAAGTCGAGACCGTTCGGCTCCCAGTTACCCTGCGGATATTTCGTCGGCTGAAAAAGCAGCAACTCGTCCAGCGATCTCACGGTTGAAGTCTTCTGCTGTGTGGATGATTCGGCTGGTGTCTCAGCTGACGTCTGTGCGATCAGCGGCGGAACCGCCAGACCATTCGAAGAGCAACCGGCGATCAGGAACGTGAGAAGCCAGACGGTCGATTGTCGGTTGACGCTCATTACACGCCATCCTTTCAACAATCTCGCCAACGGACACGCAAATCGTTCAGTCGGTCGGTTGTACGTCGATGGTACGTTGTCGAACGACATGCACCTGCCTGAAATTGCTGGATGTCAAACAGTCGCTCCCTTTCAGTATTGAGGAAGCATGTGCTACTCCACGGAAATCAGTTCAACAATGAAATGAAGTGTTGAACTCGGAGGAATCTTCGGTGGACTCCCGGATTCTCCATACCCGAGTTGATATGGAATCTCCAATTCGATCTTTCCACCTTCTCCAACGAGTTGCAGTCCCTGTGTCCAGCCCGCGATGACTCCGTTGAGCGGGAAGCTGGCAGCTTGCCCTCGACTGTACGAACTGTCGAATTCTGAGCCGTCGTCGAGAGTTCCTCGGTAGTGGCATTTCACAGTGTCATCCGCAGTCGGCTGGCGACCTTCACCCTTTCTCAAGATGCGATATTTCAGGCCAGTGGCCGTCTTCGTGAACTCGGTCGGCGCGTCTGGATCATCAGGTCCTGGCTCCGTTGCGGAATCCGCCGCCGTGTCCGTTGAAGACGGTTCGGCTGTTGGAACGCGAGGAACACCAATCCCTGACGAAGGAGCAGGCACGCAGCCAGCCACTACAAGCAATACCAGCACAACGTTTCGAAAAGGGTCAAGTCCGCTCACTGTCGTCACTCCTCAAGGCGTAAAGCTGCCAATTCAATTGAAGCCGTCAAAATGTGACACGACTGGCAAGTCTACTTGATCGAAACCGTCAGGCAACTGGCCGAACGACTGGCACAACAAATTCGGGAACAGCGTTTGCTTTCGATCACGCCATGCACTTCGAAAGTGCACGGCAAGACAATCATCGCCGGAAGGGCCAGACACTAGCGAAAAGCCTTGTTGACTCCACGCAACAATCACGCTCGAACGATGTTGCAGTTCGACATCGAAAACAAAAGTCGAACTTCGAGTTGTTCAAGACTTAACCCGGCATCGTTGAAATCAGTTTTCAGAATTCAACGGTCTCTGAAGGATTCGCCCTGCCGATGCAGCAGTGGGCACCAGACGCTTCTATAACCGACAGCGAGAAAAAGGCTCAACAATGGATCCCGAACAAGACGCACCGCAACCATCTGACTTTGTCCGATCGGCAATCCTCTTTTTCGTTACCATGAGCACCGTTTTCGGCCTGGGTATGCTCTGGACAACGTCCGGCGAAAAGATCGCGTTTCAATGGCGTAGAGACTGGTACTTGATGAAAGAACGCTGGACCGAAGCAACGGCTCCGAAAGGACAGGAAAAGAACCCGTCGCTGTTGGGAGTCATGCCCGGTCGTGACTGGAATCAGGAGTTTGACCGCGTCAATCAGGATCTCAATTCATCTTACGGTCGTCGCGACCGGAGTGTTGTCCCGGTGATCGATACCCGCAAACCTGGGCGAAACTGACAGTGTGCTTCGAACCATTCCGTAAAGCAGGAGAAGCCTCGCACTGACAATCAGTGCGAGGCTTCTTTGATTCATCTCCGCAATTCTGCAGCAACGGCGGGGCATCGAATCCAGCGATAGTCAGACGGGAGCGATCTCTTCCTGAAGTTTCTGAGCCTGTTCCGGATCAACGTAGTCGCTGTGGCAGATGGGTTTGGCTTCGTTCGCTCCAACAGCCTTCTTCGTTTTGGAAGCGAGCTTGTGAATCTCATCCGGCGAAAGCACTCCTCGGGTTTCCAGAATCGCCAGCTGATCCACATTCAAAGCTTCGGTGACTTTGGCTTTGTCCCAGGCATACTCTTCGTCTTTGCCTGAAACGAACATCTCGATCTCTTTCGAGATTCGCACGCTGCACCAGTCGTGCCCGCACATGGCACAGAAGTCGGTGTCGACGTCGAGGTCTTCGTCGTGCAGTGCTCGAGCGAGGTCCGGGTCAAAGCTCAGCTCGAAATGCTTGTCCCAGTTGAGTGCGGCTCGAGCTTTGGTCAGCTCATCATCACGGTCTCTTGAGCCGGGAATGCCCAGAGCGACGTCGGCAGCGTGAGCGGCGATCTTGTACGCCACGCAGCCCTGCTTGACGTCGTCTTTCTTCGGCAGTCCGAGGTGCTCTTTCGGAGTCACGTAACACAGCATGCTGGCACCGTGGTAGGCGGCGGCCGTCGCTCCAATGCAGCTGGTGATGTGGTCGTAACCTGGAAAGATGTCGGTCACCAGTGGCCCGAGCACATAAAAAGGAGCACCGTGACAAAGCGTCCGCTGCAGCTTCATGTTGTATTCGATCTGGTCGAAGGACACGTGTCCCGGACCTTCGATCATGACCTGCACGCCCTTCCGCCAGGCGCGCTCAGTGAGTTCGCCGAGCGTTTCGAGTTCGGCCAGCTGCGCGCGGTCCGTCGCGTCGGCAAGCCCGCCGGGACGAAGGCCGTCACCGATGGAGAACGTGACATCGTACTCGCGCATGACGTCGCAGATGTCTTCCCACAAAGTGTAGGTCGGGTTCTCTTTGTTGTGCGTGATCATCCACTTGGCGAGCAGCGATCCGCCTCGGCTCACGATGCCGATCAGTCGATTCTGCACGTACTGCAGATGTCCAAAACGGACGCCCGCGTGAATCGTGAAGTAGTCAACTCCCTGCTTCGCCTGATGCTTCAGCATCTGCAGGATGTCGTCTTCGGTGAGGTCCTCGATCTTCCGGCCGATGATCATCGAGTAGATCGGCACGGTTCCGATCGGAACGTGACTGTTGCGAATAATGGCCTCGCGGCATTCGTTGAGGTTACCGCCGGTCGACAGGTCCATCACCGTGTCGGCTTCCCACCGCTCAGCCCATTGCAGCTTCTCGACTTCCTCGTCGGTGCCGGAAGAAACCGGCGACGCGCCCATGTTTGCGTTGATTTTCGTCTTCGACGCTCGACCGATCGCCATCGGATCCAGCTCGTACTTCAGATGCTGAATGTTTGCTGGGATGACCATTCGACCGGCGGCGACTTCGTCACGAACCTGCTCGGGCGTCAGATGTGGCTCCCGCTCGGAAACGCGTTTCATTTCCGGACTGACGATCCCTCGTCGAGCCTGCTCCAGCTGAGTGATCGGTTCGAATCCCAGCGGCGGTTCCCAGGCTTCCGCTTTTTCATAGTCAGCTTCAAAGCCGGCGTTCAACGTCCAGTCTTCGGGCATGAAATCCCAGGCCGTCTTGTTTGACGGCTGCGGCATTCCCGGCGTGTCGGGTGACGAGAACGTGGTTGCTCCCTGCCGCCCAGCAGCGATGACAGGCGGATTGGCGAAGCTGCCGGGCGTTGTTCCCTGAGCCGTTGTCGATGGGTCGCTTCCAAGTGCGGGCAGCTCGTACCCCGGAGTCTGAAGGTCCGTTTCAGCAATACTCATCACAGATTCCCTTGAGATGTCTGTCGCGAAGGCACCTGCGAAATGCAGATTCTCTTCCGGTGTCCGGTCGAACGTGTTTCTAGTCAAAACTCGCCGATTCGCTCCAGTGTCGAATTCAGCTGGCGGGCATCCTAGTACCGCGACCCCGCTTTTTCAAAAGCGATCCAACTCTGCTCCGGAATGTCGGAGTTGTGATGCTTCCGGGTGTCGATGCCTGAACGAATGAAGTTTGCAGAACGGAGCTTGACGGAATCTCAAATTGTATTACTGTGCTAATACAATTAAGCCAGAAAGGTTCAGGCCATGCAGATCCACATCAGCGAGGCGGACGGAACGCCGTTTTACCAGCAGGTTGTTAACCAGGTTAAGTTTCTGGTGGCTTCCGGTCGGCTGGAAGAAGGCGATCAGCTGCCACCGGTTCGACGGCTTGCCGAGCAGCTGCTGGTGAATCCGAATACGGTCGCCCGCGCGTATCGCGAACTCGAATCCGAAGGTGTCGTCGTATCGCGGCGTGGAGCAGGCGTGTTCGTGTCGGACGTCGGCTCACCGCTGTCGCGAAAAGAGAAGACCCGCATTCTGCATGAGCGGATCGACGCGTTGCTCACCGAATCCAGCCAGCTGGGCGTTGGTGTGGACTCGCTGCTGAAACTGATCGAACAACGCAGCCAAACGTTTGATTCACCGCGGGGAGAAAAGTCATGAGCGAATCAGCAGTTGAGATCAAGGGTGTTTCGCGGTCGTTCGGCAAGACGATCGCGTTGGACGAGGTCGACCTGTCCGTTTCCAAAGGCAGTGTCGTGGGGCTGGTCGGAGAAAACGGAGCCGGCAAGACGACGCTGCTGAAACACGTGCTGGGTCTCTTCAAAGCTCGGACGGGAACGGTGCGAGTCTTCGGCAAGGACCCGGTCGCCGATCCGGAATCGGTCCTTGGCGAAATCGGATACCTGTCCGAGGTTCGCGACCTTCCCGACTGGATGAAGATCGGCGAACTGATGAGCTACACAAAGGCCTTTTTTCCCTCGTGGGATGATGCCTTTGCGGAAGAACTTCGCGAGATGTTTGAGCTGTCGCCGGATCAGAAAGTCAAAACACTGTCGCGAGGGCAGCGTGCCCGGGCGGGTCTGATTGCTGCGATCGCTCACCGGCCGCAGTTGCTGGTTCTGGATGAGCCGTCGTCCGGGCTCGATCCTGTTGTCCGCCGGGACATTCTCGCGGCAGTTATTCGCACGGTCGCTGACGAAGGTCGCACCGTCCTGTTTTCGTCGCACCTGCTGGACGAAGTACAGCGAGTCTCCGATCACGTGGCGATGCTGCATCTCGGGAAAATGTTACTGAGTTCGCCGATGGACGACGTGCTGACGTCCCATCATCGACTGACTGTGCGTTTCGAACAGCCGCTTGATTCTCCGTTGAAGATTGACGGTGTTCTGCGCTGTGAAGGCGAAGGACGGGAATGGACGGTCCTTTGCAACGGAGACCGGGCCAGCGTCGAACATTGCATTGCACAACTCAGTGGCGAGCTCGTGGACCGGGCGGCACCAACGCTGGATGAAATATTTGTGGCAAGGATGAACGATTGAAAATCGAACAACGTGAATCTGTAAATCCAGAAATGAGTAGGCGCGGATCAAGCACCGCGCCGCTCCGGCACTGCTGAGTGTTCGGTGAACTGTTGATGCCGGAACATAGTCGCTTCGCTCCCTGGTCCGGCCTGCTTGTTTTTTAGACGGTTCGTTATGGGCACTGCATTAACCGAAACGATCCTGTGTCCTCGTGAGGTTGTCTGATGACTGGTCCAATCAAAGCTCTAAGTTGGGAATTCGTCCGTCGATTGTCTCTGACGGTGCCGCTGATCATTTCGATCCTGGTGCTGGGGCCGCTGAGTGTGGAAGGCCTCTTCTGGATGGCCGCTCTGCCGATGGGCGAAGTCGGCATTACTGCATTGAGCTGGCACTGCCTTTACCTGGCCCTCGGTTTCATCCTGATGGCCACTTCGCTGGTCGAGGCCTACAAAGGCTCATACCAGCGAATGTTCGCGTTTCCAGTGTCGAACAGCTTCATCGCCAGTTGGATGATGGTTTCGGCGATCCTGGCCGTCGTGGGGCAGGAACTGCTGATTCATTGTTTGTACAGATTCACACTTTCCGATTGGAGCATGCGAGCAATCTTCGGAGACGATCACAGCTTGATCGGTCCATGTCAGCCAGTTTTCGCGATGGCGATTTCCACGCTGATGGCGATGTACTGGTGCCTGAGAAAATTCAGCTTTCGAAAACTCTTCGTTTGCGGAGTGCTCGTGAATTGTCTGGGCTTCTGGATCGGAAGTCACTATTACCGATCGGGTTTTCTGGCAGAAGCACGGTCGTGGAGCACTTTCACGCTACTTGATGCGACGGTCTGCACAGCGGTGATTGTGACGTCGTGGTTCGTCACCTGGCGAGGGGTCGCCCGCGAACGGTGCGGCGACAACGTTGAGCACTCATTCGAAAAACGAGTCGAAGTCGTTACGAACTGGATCAACACAATCATCTTCCCGGACGGGCTCCGAACTCACAAATCACCTGAGGCCGCGATCGCCTGGAATCAATGGCGCCACTGCGGACGTGGCTCAGCGCTAGCTTCCGGATTTGGATTTGGAACGTTGCTGGCGATCATGCTCTTCAGCAGCTTCGGTTCGAGGCGGGACCCAGAAGGTGTTGTCGTTATTTTGCTTCTCATTCCGAGCATCGTTGGATTTCTGACAGGTTCGATTCTCGGAATTCTTGCCCCACCGGGCAGTCGCGAGCGGATCACCATGTTTCTGGCGACATCCCCACTTTCTGATAAGAGACTTGCTCGCGGCTTGCTTTGGAATGCCTGGTGGGCAACGTTAATCGCGTGGGGACTGGTGATCATTTTTGGCTTACTGGCACTTGACGCGGCGATTGTTCGGGTAGGCGGCAGTTCTTTGCAGGTCCAGATCGACCAGTTAACCCGAACTTCACATCATTCACTCGGAGTGATGATTCTGCCGCTGGCGCTGCTCGCTTCCGGAGTGCTTGCCTGGATGCTGACCGCGACATTCGTCGTTCTGCATTGGACGGGGAATCATCTTCTCCCGCTCTTCGCCATCGTCGGCGTCCTGGCCGTGGTCATGGGGCTGTCGTTGCTGAGTTTTTTCATCGACAAGGAAACGATCATTCTGCTCCGTGAGGGGGCGATGATCGCCGGAGCGGCTGTGATCGTGGCTGGCTCGCTGCTGGGATTCTGGACGGCGTTTCAAAGAAAAATGATCGAGCCGGGATCTGCTGCCCTGCTCCTGAGTTTCTGGGTGGCCGAGTCGCTGCTGTGCTGGTTCATTCTGCCAGCACAGCCGATTCATCGACTTTTTCTGATTGGGATCCTGATGCTCAGTGTCAGCCCCATCGCCATGGCTCCGTTAGCAATTTCGAGAAACCGGCACGTGGTTTAGCGGGTACGTTGGATTGTGCCTGGCGTTTCTCTAACCGACAGAGTTGCTACAACAACCGCTACTGAACGAACGACGCAAACCGAATCGGCTGCCACACTCAATTAGTTAGACGGAATTCAAAGGGAAGAAACCATGAGACAACTCACGTGGCGATGGACCATTCTGGCCGTGACGGCGGTGTCACTGCTGTCGGCCCCGAACTTCGCGTCGGCTGCAGACGACAAAATGGTGGCTGGCGGCGGCACGGTCGCGGTTTTCAGCATTGACGGAGGTATCTCTGAAAAGCCCGTCGATGAGGAACTTTCGTTTCTGATGGGATCGTCGCCGGATTCATTCCTGTCTCTTACGACTCGGATGCGAAAGACCATCGGCGACGACGACGTCAAGGCGGTTGTCATTCTGCCTGGTAACACTCCTCCTGGCCTGGCTCAGGCAGAAGAACTCCACAAGGTCATCCTGGACATCAAGAAAGCTGGAAAGCCCGTTTACATTCACGCCGACTCGCTGATGACCAGGCAGGTGATGATATTCAGCGGAGCCTCGGAATTCTGCATGTCACCAACTGGCTACATCTTTCTGCACGGTCTGTACGGCGAGCAGGTTCATCTCCGAGGTCTGCTGGATCGACTGCGGATCAAACCTGACTTCATCACAATGGGCGCGTACAAGAGCGCCGCCGAAACTTTCATGCTGGAAACCGCGTCTCCAGCCGCCGCTGAAATGTCGAAATGGTTGTTCGACGGGATGTTCGACTCGACGGTCAACGCTATCGCTGCGGGACGAGGCGTGAAGTCAGCTCAGGTCCTGAACTGGATCGACGACGGGATCTACTCAGCAACCGAAGCAGCCGAGGCTGGCATCATTGATTCGGTCACGTACCGACAGGATCTCGTCGCCAGGATCAAATTGAAGCACGGTGAAAATGTTTCTTTCGACAAACGCTACGGCAAAGCGTCGCAGCAGCAGATCGACTTTTCGAATCCGTTTGCCGCGTTGCAGCTATGGGCTCAAATTCTGTCCGGGCCGTCGAAGAAGAAGTCGGACAAAGACGGCATCGCAGTGATTTATGTCGAAGGCGCGATTATGCCGGGCAGTCCAGACGCGTCGCCATTCGGAACGTCCAGCGGTGCCTACAGCACACCGATTCGAAAGGCTCTTGACGAAGCTGCGGAAGACGACACGATCAAAGCCGTCGTGCTGCGAGTCGACTCGCCCGGCGGTTCCGTAGTTGCCAGCGAAATTATTCTCGACGCCACCAGACGCATCAAAGCGAGGAAGCCAATCGTCATCTCGATGGGCAACACGGCAGCCAGTGGCGGCTACTATGTCAGCTGTGCGGCCGACACGATCTTTGCTGAAACCGGCACGGTCACGGGCTCGATCGGTGTTCTTTCGGGCAAGTTCGTCACGACTGACATGTGGAAGAGCGTCGGGATTAACTTCACGCCGCTATCTCGTGGCAGGAAGGCCGGCATGCTGGGATCGGCGGCTGCCTTTACCGAAGGCGAACGAGCTCGCATGAGCGCATGGATGGAAACCGTCTACGGGCAATTCAAAGGACATGTGACGGCGATCCGAGGCGACCGACTGAAGAAACCAATCGACGACCTCGCTGCCGGTCGAGTCTGGACCGGCCAGCAGGCTCTTGAACACGGTCTGGTAGACAGAATTGGCGGAATCCACGACGCCATCGACTTCATCGCCGACGAAGCCAAACTGGACGACTACGAAGTTCGAGTGATGCCCCGACCGAAGAATTTTGCTGAACTTCTGATGGGGGACCTGAATGGGGGATCGAATAAGAAGTCAAAGACGCTGTCGCTGGAATCTTCCGTATCGGAAAACAGTTTATGGAATTCAGCGATGCCACTGCTGCAGGGCCTTGATCCAAACCGGGTCACGGCTGTGCGGCAGGCGATTCAGCAGCTCGATATTGTGAGCCACGAAAAGATTTCGCTCAGCACGCCGATCCTGATTACTGAGTAGATTACTCTGGAAGCGACGCGTCGCGTTTCACGACGAGCACAACCAAACGCCGCAGGATGTGACTTCGAAACATCCTGCGGCGTTGTCGTGTCCGGGGTGTGGCGGTTTGAGAAGAACACGGTAACACTCACCCTGCACGGCGCAGTGTTTTCTTCTCTGGCTGTTTTGTCTTCCAGCGGCGATGAACCCAGAAATACTGCTCCGGAGCCCGGCGAATCGCTCGCTCCAGTGCTGCGGTATAGTCCTGCGTCATTTCAATGACAGCGTTGCGCGATGAGTAGTCACGCGAGTCGATCACTGCTTCGCATCCGAGTTCGTATTTTACCCACCCTGAAGAATGCGACTCATCCGGGAGGCGAATTGAATAACCCACACAGATAATCGCATCGTATCGAAGTGCCAGTATGCCGATCGACTTGTAGGTTGCTGCGGGTCGCCCGAAAAAGTTGACGAAAACACCTCGAGCACCAGGGTCCTGATCGGACAGCAGAGCCAGATGCTGGCCATTCTGCAGACGATCCTGCATCTCCTCGCCGCCACCCGTTTTGTCGATCATCACATGCCCGGTCGATTCGCGAAAATTCCTGAACCAGGCATCGAGGTACGGATTATCAAGCGTGCGCGCGACAACACCCATGGGAAAGCCGAACATGCCGAATGTCGCCACCGATGTTTCCCAGTTTCCAAAGTGACCACTGAGCATGATCACTGGCCGACCTGAACACAGCGACTGAATGACCAGATCCTTGTTTCGGAACTGAACGACTTCGTAAATGTTGTTGCAGCTTACTTTGCGAGGAAATTGCACGATCTCACAAACCAGCCTCAGCAGGTGCTGCCACATTCCAAATATGATCCCGTCGACCTGCTCGTCGGAGTATTCGTCGCCGAACGAAGTGCGGATGTTCTCAAAGGCGATGTCATAGCGAGTCAGCTTTCGCGGCAGAACGCGACACATCAACGTCGCGAGGCTCCATGCCAGCACTCGCTGAAAACGGACGGGCAGAATCCAGATGCCTGCAATCAGGCAACGAAACGTTGCGTATTCCAGCAGTCTTCGCCACTTCTTCTGCTTCATGAATAAGGTCACTCCGTTGACCACTAACCATCCGTGAATTTTCAGCTATCTGCGTTTTCTCCAGCAGGAACTGTCGTCCGATGCAGACAATCGGTCAATTCTTCTTTGGTGGCTTTGGGTCAGACGTCAACGGCAGCTTGACCACTTTGCCCGTCCAGGACGACTTATAGATCGCCAGAATCAGCTCGACACTCTTGCGACCTTCTTCCCCGTCAATGGCTGGCTTCGTGCCGGTTTCGATCGCTCTGATAAAGTCTTTGAGCTGTTCGCGATGTCCGGAGTGGTCGATTGCTGACGGATCAGCCGCTCCGCCGGTATTGTTTCCGCCGCCCATCAGTTTCGCTTTGACCGTCTTGTCCTTTGGGGACTTCTTCGCGAATTCCCACTTCAGAATGTGATCCTGCTCGACAATTGCTGAGCCTGTCGTGCCGTGAATCTCTGTCTTCTTGAGCAGACCCGGCCACGCGGCGGTCGTTGCTTCGAGAACTCCGATGGCTCCATTGGCAAATCGCACGGTCGCCGCGCCAACGTCTTCCACTTCGATCCGTTCATGAGCCAGCGTGTCGGTGAAAGCGGCAACTTCGACGACTTCGCCCATAAACCAGTACAACAGGTCGACGTTGTGAATCCCCTGATTCATGTAAGCGCCGCCGCCGTCCATTGCGAACGTGCCGCGCCACCCGCCGCTGTCGTAGTACTCCTGAGTTCGCCACCATTTTACAAACGTGTCCCCAAGCGTCAGACGTCCGAAACGGCCTTCATCAATCGCTGCCTTCAACGCCTGGTTTGCCGGGCTGAATCGCGACGGAAGAATCGTGCAGAGTTGCACTTTGCTCTGGCGACAGGCATTGATGATCTTGTCACACCGTTTAAGAGTGATCTCCAGCGGCTTCTCAACGACAACGTGCTTGCCGGCCTTCGCGGCGGCCACCGCCGGGTCCATGTGAGCACCGCTGGGCGTGCAGATCGTCACGACGTCGACGTCTGGATCGGCCAGCATCTCCTTGAGATCGTGGTAGGCCTTGCAGCCAATTTCGGTGGCAAACCGGT
>JAQBWV010000320.1 GCA_027624335.1 Planctomycetota bacterium | reverse complement strand
TTTTCGCGGTGCATTGTGGCTGGTTCGAAATCAGGTGTTCGCGGAAGTTTCGCGACTTCCTGCCAGGTCTGCGTCTCCCACAGGCGGACCGTCCCGTCAAAGCAGGACAGAGCACATCGACTGCCGTCAGGATGCAGCGTCATACGTCCGACTGGCGATGTGACTTCCAGCACGCGAATCAGCGATGCCGTTGCCACGTCCCATAGCCGGACGGTCATATCCACACTGGCCGAAACGATGGTCTTACCATCGGGCATGAAGAACAGCCCGGTCACCGGCATCGTATGCCCTTGAAGGCTGGCGAACCGCTGTCCCGTTTTCGTATCGATCAGTGAAATATCACCAGGGTATACGCGAAAATAGTCACCACCACCGAGAGCCACGATTTGCCTGTCAGGGGAAATGGCAGCACTCGCATACTGCTCAGCCTTATCAGCAAGCCATGTCTCGATGTAATGACCATCCGTTGTCGACCGAACCTGCAGTTGGTCGTTTCTGCCCATCGAGCAACCATCGACGAGGAGCACTCGGTCGTCTCCCAGCCAGAGGACTTCGCCTGTGCCGTTGTCAAATCCCTGTGAATCACTCTCAATTTCCCCCCTGCTCTGAAGCAATAGTGTGCGATGTATTTCTGACTCATCCTTCGATCGAATGATTTTCAGAAAACGATTGGGCCGTCTGGGTACCTGCCCTCCCGCGAGGTTGCCATCCGCCGACACAAATTGAGACCCTGTTGGGGAAAATGCGGATGCATACACAAATGCGGCATGGTCTACGGATAGACCGATAGGCTGTCGAGTTTGTGGATCGGTAAACCGCACGCGTTTGAAGCCGCCGCCGGCGATACGATGTCCATCGGGTGACCATGTGACGCTCCAGACATCACTGCGCCGTCCGAGTGTTGAAATCATCTTACCATGCGTCAGAAATCCCGTGTGCCTGAGTTTTGTGGCAAGGTACCACTTTCCAACTTCCGTGGCGTCGTTCCGTAGATTGCGGGGAGCATAAGGTGTCAGAAATCTCACGGCGTCATCGAAAGTCTGCTGTCGATCGTCCAGGGAACCTGAGAAATCCCACACCGTCGCGGTGCAGTCTGTGTTGCCAGCCACCAGAAGTTTTCCGTTGTCAGAAAACGCGAGTGACCGGACGATATTTGTGGCGGGCATCAAGAAGAGATGCTCGGAGAGGTCCGTCGTGCTCCACGCTCTGACTCGTCCTCGACCATGTGATCCGTCAGACCCAGCAACAACGAATTGGCCGTCCGGCGAAAAGGCGACTGCGTTGACGGAGTATGTCGTTCCAGGATATGGGTTGATCGTCGCGAGTATCTCTGGTGTCTGAGTC
Organism: Planctomycetota bacterium; assembly: GCA_027624335.1. Lineage (GTDB taxonomy): Bacteria > Planctomycetota > Planctomycetia > Planctomycetales > Planctomycetaceae > JABMPE01. The sequence goes on along the minus strand of JAQBWV010000320.1, from coordinate 5,271 downwards.
TTCCAGAGTCGTAGCGTGCCGTCCTTTGAGGCACTCGCCAGCAATGTCCCATCGGGCGAAAACGCCACATCCAGAACGTTGTCCGAGTGGCCGCTGTAGCGGCGTACCGTGCTGCCCGTCGCGGCGTCCAGCAGGACAATCGTGCGATCGTCGCTGGCTGATGCGATCCATTGGCCATCCTGCGAAACTGCCAATGATCGAATTCGCTCGGAATGTGGTTGCACTGTGAAGATATTGCGACCGGTTCGACGGTCAATCACTTCAATGTTGCGGTCCAGCGCCAGCGCGACTTGACTGTTCTCTTTCAACAGAACGACCGCCGAGACGGACTGCTGTTGCCGATATATTTCCCGTGTTTCAAGCGTCACCGCGTTGACCAGTCGAATCTGAGGGTCAGGCTCACCTGTCGCAATGGCAAGCGATTGACCATCTTTCGACAGGTGCAGGTCATTGATCGGAGCACCAGTCTCCAGCAATCCGGTCTGCTCGCCGGTTGTCGAGTTCCATACACGCACCGTGCCATCGGGACTACCCGTGAAAGTGGTTGAGCCATCCTTCGAAACAGCCACTGAGGTCACCGGTTGAACGTGTCCGGTTCTGCCACGCTGAGGATCGACTGCTGGCATCGACCATAAGCGGACGGTTCCATCGTCACTGCCTGTCACCAGTCGCTGGCCATCTGGCAGAAACGACACGGAGCGGACGGCAGCCGTATGACCATGCAGACGAGCCAGACGCTGCCCCGTCCGTCGATCAAGCAGTTCGAGTCGCCCAATTCCACCTCGTGTACCACCTGCAACGGCCAGGATCAGATCGTTGATCGGTGACAGTGCCATCGAGTGAATCCATCCACTGAGCTCCGGGCCAAACCGGTCTTCGCGACCGGTAATCAGATTCACGGTACGCAGCGTTCGGTCCGTACCATGACTGATCAGCGTCCGGTCATCATCAGCCGTCAGGATGCACCGGATATGCTCATATTCCTGGGAGCCAGTGATTTCGACAATCTCATTCCCGGTCGCCACATCAAACTTGAAAACCTGCGAACTTGACGTGCCGGCAAGGAACGCCTGGGAGTCGTGAAGAAAGTGAAGGCACGAAGCACCCACGGATATTGAAAGGAACTCGTGGAATTGGATCGTGCCCTTTTGAAAAAGACGAGTCCCTCCACTACTGATGCCAACCAAAAGCAGCCTGCTATCTGGAGAAAATGTCAGACAGCGGGGGCCTTCTTTTCCGTAGGAGTTGATTCCCGCATAGATTAGCTGCCGCTCCTGGAAGGTCGTTGTGTCCCATAACCGGACGGTTTCGTCGTCGCTGGCAGAGGCGAGGTACTCCCCATCCGGAGAAAAGGCGACGGCGTGAACGGCTTTGGTATGAGCGTTCAATGTGACGCGAAGTTTTCCGGTTTCCGCATCCCACAGTCGGACGGTGTGATCCACCCCGCATGACGCAATGAGTTTTCCATCCACGGAAACGGCCACACCTCGCACCGCTCCGCGATGTCCGCGCAACGTTTGATCGGCTCCCTGAGTGAGCTTCCACAGCAGACCCCATTCAAAACCTCGCAGGTCATTCTGATCCGGTGCCGGGATGTGTTTCTTCAGTTCCTCAATGGCCTTGCCCGTGTATCCGTCGGACCAGTCCTGAAATGCCTGACGCATCCCCGGCACGTAAGCGCTCCAGCGGGCGGTGAACTCTCTCGACTGAGCCAGCTCAGCCTGTTCCTGAGCAACTTTGGCCAGTACCGTCGCCCGTGTCTGCTCGGCTTTGGCCTGCTCCGCATTCTGCTGCGCCTTGATGGCGTTTTGAGCGGCTTCGTTCGCACTGGTGAGTGCCTGAGCTTCGTTCCGTCCTGCCCGTTCGGCATTCTCTTCGGCGACCTTTGCGTTCCGGCTGGCGGAAACCGCGAACGCTGATGAAATGATCGTTCCAGCAATCAGTGACACGGCCACCGCCGCTGTGAGTCCCGCTACCAGAGGCTTGCGCTGTGTCCAGCGCCACAGACGTTCCAGACGTCCCACAGGCCGGGCCAGAATCGGCTCGCGATTGACGAATCGAAGTAAGTCGTCGCGCAGTTCGGCAGCCGTCTGGTAACGTCGAACCGGGTCTTTCTGCAAACACTTCAGACAGACCGTTTCGAGATCGCGGGGGATGCTGTGATTGAGCTTTCGCAGACTGGGCGGCTCATCATGCAACACCTGCTGGATCAGCATTCGCACACTACCGCGAAACGGCAACTCACCAGTCAGCATGACGTACAGCATCACCCCCAGCGAATAGACATCCGACCGACGATCCGCCTCGTGCGAGTCACCTCGCGCCTGTTCGGGCGACATGTAGGCCGGCGTGCCGAGCACCTGACCTTCCAGAGTGACCGTGAATTCCCCGGCCTCGTGGCGCGCCAGGCCGAAGTCCATGACGCGTGGTCGGTACTGCCTTGCAATTCCGGTGCGGCGGATTCCTGAATGACTGCCGCTGCTTCTGCCTGATCCGCTTCCGTCCTGTACGTCGGCGGGACGCCGTTCCAGCAGCACGTTGGATGGCTTGATGTCACGATGCACAATGCCGTGCTCGTGTGCATGGTGAACCGCATCGGCGGTGTCGGCCATCAGGAAGGCGGCTTCGCTGGTGCCAATACGTCCCCGGCCCAGAACTTCTCCCACCGTCAAACCGTCAACGAACTCGGCCACGATGAATGGAAACTCACCGGTCTGACCGACTTCGAACACCGGTACGATTCCCGGATGGTTCAGCGTGGCCACGTGGCGAGCTTCCCGCTCAAACCTTTCGGCGTCTTCGTGTGTCACGAACGTTCCGCTGCGTGGCACCTTCACGGCGACGATTCGATGCAGCTGCGTGTCCTGTGCCCGATAGACCGTACCGAAAGCGCCGCGACCAACGACTTCCAGCAGTTTGAACTTGCCCAGCGTGGGCAGGTTCTCCGGCGACCAGCTCTGAGAACGGTCCCGGTCCAGGTGGAAATTACTGCCACAAACTGAACACACGACGTCATCATCAGGTCCGTCGTCGGTCACAACGATCGGCTCGTGACAGTGCGGGCAGTTCAGACGGAACGGAAAACGTTCCAGTTTCTTCCGCTCATCAGCCGGATGATGTTTCGCAACCTGGAAGGTCGAGTCAAGCACATCAGGCTGTGGAACCAGAGGCCCTCGCTCGGGAGTGTCGTTATCTGCAGCATCAGGCTGCACGACGTCATCGCCACCACTCTCGTCGTCTTTCATGCTCTACCTCACGAAGCAGAACTGAACAGTTTCGAAATGCAGAGTAACACAGATCGAAAGAATGTGTGTAGCAGCGAAGTCGTTCTCGAATCATCTGAAGGAAAGTCGACTGAAAGAAATGTGTCAATTGATTTGATGGAAATTCAAGGATGCGGAAGCAAGATTCAGCCGACCGCAGATTCGCAGGATATCGGCAGTCGACGATGATGCCCGACCATCACTGGGCTCCCACGCGAGTGCGCCACGCTTCGAACTGGCTCGCCAGATTCTGGACGCGCTCTGGTTCGCGCTGCGACAGGTCGGTCGTTTCAGTACCGTCGTTTTCGAGGTCAAACAATTGCCAGGCTCCACCCGTTCGTGGACGAACTGCTTTCCAGTCGCCCATGCGGATCGCGTGGTGGCGAGGCACGCTCCAGCAAAGCTGCTGATGTTCGGCTCGCTGTTGTCCCTGAAAGACAGGCAACAGGCTGAGGCCTTCCGGCGGTAGCGGTTTACGACCTTTGAATTCGCCGGGGTAGTCCATTCCCGCCACGTCGAGGCACGTTGCCATGAAGTCGATCACGTGTCCCGATTGACGTGTGATCGCGCCGCGTTCGCGAATCACGGCGGGCCAGCGCGCCACCAGCGGAGTCCTGATGCCGCCTTCGTAAGCTCCGAGTTTGGTGCCTCTTAACGGCGTGTTACTCGCGTTCGCCCAGGCCAGTCCGTAAGCGGCGAACGTGTCATGCGGTCCCGGAAGATTCTCAGGCCCACTGCCAGGTCGAATTGCCTGACCATCGTTTCGCCAGGAGTCGTTCTGCGACTTCGGACCGAATCCAAATCCGCTTCCGGCTGGGGCGATCCCGCCGTCGGGGGCAGCTCCGTTGTCCGAAAGGAACATGACCAATGTGTTGTCTTCTTCGCCGGCATCCTTGAGTGCTTGAAGCAGGTTACCCACGCCGCGGTCAATCACTTCCACCTGAGCGGCGTACACAGCCATGCGTTCAGCCTGCCAGTCCTTGTGCTGGTCCAGCTTCCAGACTTTCACGTCTGATGTTTGCGGTGCAGGCTGCCAGTCGTCGGGAACCAGCCCGGCCGTGCGCTGTCGCTCGAATCGCCGCTGACGCGTCTGATCCCACCCCAGATCACGATACCGTTTCCGGTAGCGCGCGACATCGGCTTCGCGCGCGTGAAGTGGCCAGTGCGGAGCGATGTGGGCCACGTACAGAAAGAGCGGCTCTTTCTTTTTCAGACCTTCTTTCAGAAAGCGGAGAGCGTAGTCATTCAGCGCTTCAGTGAGATAAAAATCTTCCGGCAGCTCATAACGCTCACGGTCGACAAAATAGGGATTGCCTTTGACCTCGTGAAAGTAGCTGATCTTCGCCTGGCACATCGGCCCGAAGAATCGATCGAATCCCCGGTCGAGTGACGAATCCCGCCCCTGCCACTTTCCGACCATCGCCGTCTGGTAACCGGCGTGTTGAAGTACTTCTCCAATTGTCACGCACTTCTGGAAGTCTTTGGGTTCGTTCCAGCGATCCCCTCGATGGCCGACCTGCTGGCAATACAGCCCCGTCAGGAGTGACGCCCGCGTCGGTCCGCAGATCGCGTTGTTGTAGAACTGCGTGAATCGCAATCCATCGCTGGCCAGTGAGTCAATATGTGGCGTTTCGATCTCGCCGCCATAACAGCCGATGTCCGACCAGCCCAGGTCATCCGCCATCACAAGAATGATGTTCGGACGCCGAGCGACATCGTCCTCAGCCCCCGGCGTCGGCAACACACCAGCGATGACCGACTCAGCACCAGAGACTACGGCAAAGGCGAACATGGAAACCAGAAGTAATCTGCTCATCTGTGACGAACCTTCCCAAACCAATCCTCGAATATCACCAGCCCGCCACTGACGGCGGGCCTCCGATTTCTGCCTACTGTTCTGGTGCGTATGCGAATCTCTCAGGTGCCTACCGGGCGGCTGCCATTCGGACCTGGAATTGCGTCGTTGCCTGCTCAAGAACGGCAGTATAGTTCGGATCGGCAGGCATAT